>NZ_JAKEVM010000262.1 GCF_022398475.1 Pseudoalteromonas shioyasakiensis
CTTTTCCATTTTTGTGTAAAGCTCAACTTTATTTTCTTGCTTCTGAAAGCCATGACCTTCATTTTCTTTCATTATCCATTCATCATCTGACAAAATTACTCCTTTTTTTGCCAGTGCATCGCGTAAATCAGTTGCGTGTTGCTTAACTACACGCGGGTCTTTCGCACCTTGCACTATCATTAGTGGCGCTTTAATTTTATCAACATGTTGCAACGGTGACATTCGTTTCATTAGGGCTTCATCAGATGGATCACCAATCTGCATTTCAAGCACTTCACGTTGTGACTCCCAATGCTTTGGTAATGTATCAAATAATAAAGACACATCTGTTACGCCAACGTAATCTATTCCGCATTTATAAAGTTCAGGTGTAAACGCAAGGCCTGCTACTGTGGCATAGCCACCGTAACTCGCGCCATAAATACAGACCTTATTCGCATCTGCGATACCTTCTGAAACCAAATATTTAACGGTATCCGTAATATCATTTTGCATTTCAGCGCCCCATTTACCACCATAGCCCGCTTGCTGGAATTTGCGACCATAACCGCCAGACCCCCTAAAGTTAACTTGGACTGTGGCATAGCCTCTACTTGCAAAAAACTGGGCTTCAGGATTGAATCCCCAATAATCTCGAATTCCAAAGGGACCACCATGTGGATTTACGATAAGAGGTAGCTGTTTACCCGACGAGTTTTTAGGCATTGTGATATAACCATTTAATGTTAAACCATCTCTACTTTTGAATTCGATAGGCTGCATCGGCGACATCGCTTTAGGATCTATCCATGACATTGGGCTTAATAATGCTTTTAAGCTATTGTCATTTTTATTGAATAAATAATATTGGCCGGGATCAGTGTCACTCGCTGCATAGACAATATTGAGCACTTCATCATCAGAGCGACTAGTAATTGTCACAACTTTATCGGGAAATGCCTGCTTTAATGAGGTCATCATTTTTGCAGTCTGTTCATCGAAGTATACTTCTTCAGGGTATTTGTCATAAAAACTAATTGAAGTAAGCTTTTTACGCTTTCTCGAAAAGCTAAGCGATGTAACATCAACGTTATCATGGGCAAAAATTTGTTCGCCTAACTTATTCGTTTCTGGATCGAAATAAAAAACAGCTTTGGTATCACGACCTAAATCAGAAGCGACGAACAACCTTTTATTATCGAAATCAAATGCCAAAGGTTCAATATTTGCTTCTTCGGCATTGTACTCTCGTAATACTCTGAATTTTTCTTCGCCTTTTCCTTTATATAGTAAAGTACCTTTTAAACCTTCAATCGTTAAAGCGCCACGTACCTCACCATCATGATCAAGCATCCACCCCTGAACGTTACCAGGGTTCTTTGCAAGTAAGTCCATCTTGTAATTACGTTCGTGTTTACGATCCCAACGGCTGTCGATTGGCAGTTTATATAAATCTGGAGCAACAATGTTTCGGCCGTTATATTGCACCAGAATATGCTTCGGATCATCTGGTAATAAATGCACAACTGATGCAGAGCGGATACCTGATGCGCCAACTTTTGATCCGACTAACTGCACGACCTTTGCACGTTTCTTATGGGCATCAATTGTATAAATACTGAATGCTTCATTACCATTACTGTCTAGTGTAAAAATAATGTCATCATTATTCGCCCAAGAGAAACTATTGATATCTTGCTCATCAAACTTTGTTATTGGCCTAGCATTTTTAAAGCCATCAACTTCCATTACAACAATATTTCTACGCTCGTTAATTGGCGATAAAACCGCAAGGTACTTACCATTTGGAGAAAGTTGCAAATTAGAAAATTTAGGTGTTTTAAAGAAGTCCTCAATTGGGATGTCTTGCGTTTTGGAGCCGACACTCATAGATAAACTGAGCAAACTACTCAAAAGTAAAAGCCATATTATTTTCATTTTAATATTCCCTTTAAT
>NZ_JAKEVM010000263.1 GCF_022398475.1 Pseudoalteromonas shioyasakiensis
GAGCTGAAGTTGAAAAAATACTGAACTCGCTATCTAAAAACGTTGCAGATAGATCTAAATTTAAAAATATGATCGATTTGTCTAATAGCTATCGAAATGCTTTTTCAAAAAGTGTTCAGGCTAATCGAAACTATTTGAGCTTAGTAAATGTAGTAATGGCTGGAGATGCAATTGAATTTAGTACGCTTGCAAATAGTTTAAGGGAAGATTCATTAACTCAACTTAAACAAATAAATCGGGATGCTCAAAAAACGGTTTCAATGACAGAAAGCATTTTAAATGCACTTGCTTTGATGGTTGTTATTTACATTGTCTCTCTATCAGCATTCTTTCACTTGCAAATTACACGTGCGATTAAACGCTTAACAAATAGCTTTACACATTTCTTAAATGGAGATTTGGAAGCTCCGATTTATGAGTTAAAACGAAAAGACGAAATTGGTATTTTAGCAAAGGCAGCTAATAAGTTTAGAGAACTAAGTAAAGACCTTTCTGAAGCGAAGTACAGCGCAGAGCATACAACAAAAGTTAAGTCAGAGTTCCTAGCCAATATGAGCCATGAAATTAGAACACCTATGAATGGTATTTTAGGCATGGCTCGCCAGATGGCCCGCACGACGCTCACATCAGAACAAAGCAAAATGCTACACCTAATACAGTCTTCAGGTGCAAGCTTATTAGTGATTATCAACGATATTCTTGATTTGAGTAAAATTGAGGCTTCAAAAATTGAGCTTGAGTCTGAACCAGTAGATTTAGGCTACCTTTTAGAAGAACTTAAACATTTATTTCAGGAACAAGCAGATAGTAAGAATATTCAGCTTTATATATCTACAACACCGGAAGTTGAAAAATTGGCGTTTTTGGCCGATGAAACACGTTTAAAGCAGGTATTAATTAATCTGCTGGGGAATGCTGTAAAGTTCACAGAGAGAGGCAGTGTTTCGTTAACAGTTAACATACAAGAGATTGGGCTTGATGAAGTAAAGCTTACATTTAATGTCTCTGACACAGGGATTGGGATTGCAAGTGAACACTTGAGTACACTATTTGAAGCATTTTCTCAGGCAGATACGTCTATCACAAGGCGTTTTGGTGGTACAGGTTTAGGCCTTACTATATCAAATAAATTATTAAATTTGATGGAAGCACCTCTTCAAGTTGAAAGTGTATTGGGAGAGGGATCTCACTTTTATTTTGATTTAAAAGCAAAGCGCACACTATCTTCAATGGACTTAGATCACGAAGATATTTTATTAACTACATCCAAAGAAGTTATTGATTTATCATATATTAATGCCCTTGTAGTTGAAGATAATGACATTAATCAAATAGTGATTGAAGCGATGCTTAATGAATTTAATATCACCTCTATAAATATGGCAAACAATGGTCAGGAAGCTGTTGAACAATGTGAACTAGGTGTATTTGATATCATCTTTATGGATATGCAAATGCCAGTATTAGATGGTCCTCAAGCTACTTTAAAAATCAGAGAGTTTTCTGCTTTCAAACATACGCCAATTATTGCTTTAACTGCTAATGTATTAAGTGCTGATAAGCAACGCTGTTTTGATGCCGGAATGGATGATTATATCGCAAAGCCACTCGAGTATGACGCTTTAAGGTCTATCTTGCTAAAGTGGTGTAGAACAAATATCGAACGGACATAGTATGAATATTCATGATAAAGGTGGTGCAAGTTTTGTTGGTTCGAAGGTATTTTTAACAATAGTTTCCTTTGTGTTTTGCATTTTTGGATTATTTGCAGTTTATTTTTTTGAAGGGCACGTTAAAAATGATGTTTTAGGATCAATTGATCAA
>NZ_JAKEVM010000264.1 GCF_022398475.1 Pseudoalteromonas shioyasakiensis
ATATAGGAAAACTCATAAATAAAAAGCATATAGAAGAAGAAACAAGATAAATATCTAGCAATCTATCTTGAACCTTAGCAACCCAACTTTTACACTCTTTATCATCCTGGTTATTAGGTTCATATATCTTGAAAAAAATGTAGCACAATACAAAACTCAAAAAATATCTAAGTTGTACATGAAGCGCGATTCCCTCTTCAGCATTTTCAAGATAACCTTTCACTTTAACTAAAAAATACCCTCCATTATCTAATGGAGCAAAGTTCAATAGAAGCTCAGGAACATTAATAAAATTAGAGGAGAAAAATAATAGTAACCCACCAAAAAAAGTGAGACTTTTCAGTTTATATTTTGATACATAGAGTGAAGCTAGAAATACAAAGACAAACATTAACGAAGCTACATGAAACAACGCAGCAAAAACAACAAGGAAAAAAGTCGCTCTTTTCTTTTCTAATACAAAATAGTATGCAGAAAAGTATAAAAAACAAAGTGCAAAAGCCCAGCGTATCTGGATGAATTCAGAGTTATAATAAACGAAGCTAAAGTAGACAAACGCACTAACAAGTGGGTATAGGGCAATTCTATTTAAAACAACAAACTTAAGCATTAGACTAAAAAAAGCTAATACAAACAGAAAAAGGTAACCTTCTGCATCAAAAATTTTGAAAACTGAATTTAAAAATACATAGCCCACCTCTGCTGGTACATCTGAAAAGCTGGAATCAGACTGAAACAACGAAGGGGTTATATCATAAATCCACATGTATGAAAGGTAATCGTTTGCGCTGTAATATCTTAAGCCTGTGAAATAAGATAAAATAAAAAATGCACTTAAAAGTGAGACAGCACTTAGCGATCTACTATTAAAAGTTGATAACGAGGCAAAAAGAAAAAATAGTGACCAAAGTAAAAGGTAAACTAACATTGATGCAGCCCCGAGGTAATATCGCCAATGGAAAACAAAAATCTCACTCTAAAAACAACTTCCAACTTGCAGCAACTTCTTCAATTGACTGTTTTTTAGCATGGGAATGAGCATTTTCACTCATTGCCTTGTAAAGTTCAGGGTTTTTAAAAAGATGCTCTATTGAACGAGAAAAACCTTCTGAATCACCATCTTCTATAAGGTACCCATTAAAGTTATGTTGGATTAACTCTCTGGGGCCTGTTGGGCAATCATAGGCAATTACTGGCAAGCCATATGCGTTAGCTTCACCAATTACCATGGGTAACCCCTCATAAATAGAAGTCATTAATAGAACATCATGATTTCTGTAGACTGTATCCATGTCCTTTTGATTTCCTAAAAAATTCACTTTATCTTTTAGGCCTAGGCCATCACTCAGAGATAGTAATTCTTCTTTTTCCTCGCCGTCACCAACAATTGTTAAGTTAAATGAATCATCTAGGGTAGCAATTATTCTTAAAAGTCTAGAAAAGCTTTTCTGCTTTGTTAAGCGCCCAACAGCCAGAAGTTTTTTTGTTGGTTCTTTTTCCATATAAGTTGGTAATGGCAACCCAAGTGGATTTTTCATGACATGTAGCTTGTCTGTATTAAACCCTTTATTGAGATAAGTTTCTTTATCTCTTTCTGTTAACAAAAATAAAAAGTCAGCTCTTTTGAATAAAATGTTTCTAGCAAACTTTTTAAATTTAGACTTAACGGCGTAGTAGTTGTTATGCTCACAAATAATTACTTTTTTGTTACTAATTAGCAAATTAAGCATGAATCTAATTGATATATCTGTTGCAGATGAAATTATTACATCATAAT
>NZ_JAKEVM010000265.1 GCF_022398475.1 Pseudoalteromonas shioyasakiensis
ACTTTGGAGGTTCTAAATGAATCATACAATTACAAATGGCGGTAGGCTGATGAAAGGCCAACTGTGGGCGAGCATGTTTTTTACCGAGTGTTCAAGGCCATCAAATAAAACTCTGAGAAGTTGGATCAATGGCGGAGTTATTGAAGGTGAATTTGTAGGTAACAATGCTGAAGTATATGTTTACAGCAATCAACTTCCGCTCACTAATGTAGCTGCTTTCGCATTAGCAGCTCAACTAGCGGAGTTAAGTTAACATGACAGGTAAAAAAAGAGCTGTTAATAAAAGTAGTGGTAACAGAAGAAGCGATAAGTACAGAGATCTTCCTCCTTATTTATACTTTGACAAGAAAGCTGGTTACTCTCTTAAGCTTACAAATGGCAGGAGAAAGATCGTCAGTCAAAATAGACAAGAAGCGATCACAGTTGCGCTTGACTATAATCGCCGAACACGCTCAGCTCCAATATTGGATAAGCTGATGAATGACAAGCCAGTGCAATTAAGTTTGAATCTTATTATAGATTCAATTATTGAACGTATGATTTCTGACAAAGCTCCAAGTAATGGCTTGCTTTCAACTTGGAAAAATGATGTTCAGCGTATAAAAAGTTACTTCACTATGCCTTGCAATGAAATAGCTTTAACTCATGTAACTGACTACATGGAAGTTAATCATGAAGGCGCTAGTAACAATGTATATAACCGTAAGCTTAGCTTTTTAGAGCTTGTATTCGACTACGCGAAGGATAGTGGCTATATGACAACAAACCCAGCCGCGTTAAAGATTAAAAAGCCAAAAGAGCACAAGAAACGAAAACCGTTAGATCTGGAAGCGTTTGTAAAGATCCTAGAGGCAGCTCCTTTGTGGTTAAAAACTTCTATGAATTTAACGATGCAAACTACACATGCTGTTTTAGAGGTATCTAGAATTGAATACAAATTGACTGAAGCAGAGCCAGGTCGCTGTGGTTGTATTTGGTATGAAGTACCAAAGCAAGATCAATTTGGCACGGTTTATGGGGAGTTGGCTATCCATCGCCAAAAAACTCATAAAAGCGAAGCTTCACACGTGATTATTCCTATAAATGACACGTTAAAAACTATTATCGACAACAGCCGAGATGCAATCTTATCTCCTTATGTTGTACATAAGCTGCCGAAGAAAAACTCTAACCCTACTAGTTCTCTGGTTAATCACGTTACCCAGATAGTAAGTAAAAATATCAGTAAAGAGTTTTCTAAAATTCGTGATGAGTTAGGTTTATATGACCATCTAAAGTCAGAGGAGCGCCCTACTTATCATGAAATACGTGGCCTTTCAGCGCGTCTAATCAAAGCTCAAGGTAATGATCCTCAAAGTCGTATGGGTCATTCAGATAGTAAATCTACAAAGGTTTACACTGAGTTTGGAAAAGAGACTGAGTGGGTACAAGTACCAAATCTCACTGTTAACTTCTGAGTTTCAGAGTAATCTAATAAAACCCGCTAAATAGCGGGTTTTTATTTATTAGCAATATATTAAGCTGAGTGAAGCTTTCTATTCGTTAGTAAATATAAATAAAGTAAAATCTAAATTATATTTGGAATATTGATAGTTAAACTGTAGTTCAGCCCTATACCAATAGGTACAGTGAGTTCTCCCAACTCAGCGGACAAACTCAGCGTAGAGAAATTTGTTCTGATGCAGCTGCTGATTGGTGATTATTTTCACACTACTAGGA
>NZ_JAKEVM010000266.1 GCF_022398475.1 Pseudoalteromonas shioyasakiensis
TATTTAGCGTGGCTTGGCATGTGTCTAAGGAGGGGAAGCCTTGCACTCTTTTACTAAGAATAATTAAAAGGCTCATCAATTTCGGTTATTAATTAAAAACAGTTTTAGCCGTTTTGGTCTGAAGCTCTGCCACCGGCTCTAGTGGCAAAGCTTAATTTACAGTTCGAGGTGTAATATGGGGATATTCGTTGGTTTGTGAGCCAATTTAATCTAGTTAATTCTTATGCAAACATTATCCCATCTGAATCTTGTTTAAAGTTATTCTGAGTTTCAACTTTACGCCACACTTTTTCGTGAAAGTAAAACGCAACAGTGTTTACAGCTGGCTCAACAATAGCAACCAAGCCACCAATTAAAAAACTACCGGTTAAAAAATAAGTCACTGCAAAAGCGATTGCGAAGTGCATCATTGCAAAAGTAACTGTCTTAATCATTTTGAATACCCTAACTCTCATAATTTGATGAGTTTAGTATTGCTCATTATTGTTCATCTTTAAAATGGAATGAAAAGATTGTAGTGATTGATTAAATGGAATGGTGGCGCTCGGTTTTACTTGTGAATTTTCAAGTTGAAATGTGCACCTTAACGTAGAAGTTTAGAACTGTTCGTAAACATGCTTTCTACTGTAATAATTAAACTTGTAATTTACAACAACACTAGGTGAGGCTTAAGTGCAGCGGAGGAGTAGCGTGCTACTCACTTATTTAAAGGGCCACTAAAAGTGCATAAGGGCCTAGACTTATTGTAAGTCTAGGCCCACAAAGTTTTGTTTGAATATAAGTAGCTAATTAAAAACTACTCTTCAGCATGGGGTAAAACAAATGAAAGTGTTGCTAAGTGCTCGGTCTTATCAAATACAGCGAGATTGGTACTTTTTTCATCATATATTGCGGCAACTACGTTTAAACCTTGATTACGTAGTGGCAATGTCACTACGCCTTCATGATTGCTTATCAGAGGCTTTTGATCTGGGTCGTTCACAATATCATTAATCACTTTAGCGCCTTGAACTGCCTTACCATTAAATATTATGCGATAACTAACCAATGCACCTTTTTGATCTGAAAAGCTCTCACCTATTGGGATAATTTGTAACTGTTGTTCTTTAAGTTGAGGAATTTCTGTAAGAGGGCCACGCAAGTGTACAGCATGTTTTTTTGTATGCTCGCTTAAAACTGCATCAGGGATTTGATCACGGCCACTAGCAAACCATTTACCATCTTTAGTTTTGCTCCATAAACCGTTATCTAGCATTCCTGTAACAGCATAAACCGTGTTATCGCTCAGTATCATCATATGTCCTGACTCAACAAGTTTTACACTTTGTTTTTGCCAATTTTTGTTATAGCCAGTAACTGTTTTAACTTTGTCTTGGCGCTTAACGGTGTCTAAATCTTGTGCGCCTTCACCATATATCAGTGCTAGTTGTGATGAGCGCTCAGCAAACCATATTGCATGTGCTTGTGTTTTTGCGGTGTAAATGCTGGAAATTGATATAGCTAATGTAATGCAGGCTAAAGTAACTTTGTTCATTTTTTTCTCTAAGTGTTTATAAATCGAGCGTTGATTTAAGTTTTTTAATTTCTGTTGTTTGCGAGGCTAGTTCTCGGCTGTTTAATTGTATATCATACTATAAATGATAAGTATTATTAATTGCATATACAGA
>NZ_JAKEVM010000267.1 GCF_022398475.1 Pseudoalteromonas shioyasakiensis
TTCGATATGAAAGCACTTTTTATATCGCTATGCTTGATAGCATCATCTTTGGCCTCTTTGGCCTCAGCAAGCGCTTGAGTACGCTTTCGAACTTTCGCTTCAAGCTCAGTATTCAATCGTTTTACTTTTATCTCTGCATCTTTTTCTTTTGTTATATCTCTAATAATTAAAGCAAGCCCTATTAAGGTATTGTGTTCAGAAAAAACGGGGCTAACAGATATAGCGTAATGAAGCGTTGTTTCGCCAAGTTGTTCAGATAATTCATCTTTAATTTGTGATTTAGAGCTTTGAATATCAGTTACGTAGGTGTGGATGGGTAATTTTGATAGAAACTCAACATCTTTGGCTAGTTTCCCTAATGCTGTCACTTTAGAAATTGATAACAAACGCTCCGCTGTATTATTTATACTTGTTAACTCCCCCTCTAAATTTAACCCAACGATTGCATCGATAGACCCATCAACTATCGCAGACGCTTCTCTGCGGGCTTCTGCTAATAACTGACTTCTCGTCGCATTTCGATAAAACATGATTAATAGCGTAGAGGTTAAAGCTATAACTGCAACTAAAAAACTGTATGTAATAATTCGCTTCTCATTAATCAATGCCTCTATATGTTTATCAGGAACTAGAAGACCAAAGTTTATATACCCATACTTTTTACCTGGTCTTGTTTGTACCTTTTCCGAATGAACATAAAACTGTAATTCAGGGTTAAGTTTTGATGTTATTGTATAGAGGCCCTGATATTGAACTTTCTGACTATATACAGTATCCCACGTTGTGTCTGGGTTTAAATCTCTAGTAAATTGATATTCTTCTACAGGATGGTAAATAAAGTCACCTTCAGAACTGCTAATAATTAACTCTGAGTAATCGAACACTGTCTGTTTAAGATTATTTATGAGTGAATTCGCATTTACATTCATAATTAAAAATGCATAGCGCTTTCCTTTATCACTAAAGACAGGAATAGAAAAACGTAACATTGGCTGGTAGGGAAAAACCACTTCACCAAATTCTTTATTTAAAGTAAGTGGCGACATGTAAATTTGATTCGTTTCAAGCTGAGAGCTTGGTAAAAAATATGGCTCACCACTTTTAGCCTGCAATGAGTAATCAGGAACAGCCTCTACAGATGCGCCTACCCGTTGCACGCGTATTAACTCTTTACCCTCAGCCGTAACAGCAATAACACGGAGTTGCTCAACAGCAAGATTATTCTCCATAAAACCAATAAAGATAGTTTCTAAACGCTCTTTCCATTGGCTGTATGTAGTACCATCGTACGGATCAATTCCATCATTAAATTCAGCTCTTGGTAAACCAGATATGGGGGGAGTCGAGTATAAAAAGCGGAGATCCGATTTTGACTCAGCAATTGAACTAGTTACCATTTCTTTTAAGCGATCTTGAGTCTCAGTAAACTCTTGATCAATTGATCCTAAAACATCATTTTTAACGTGCCCTTCAAAAAAATAAACTGCAAATAATCCAAAAATGCAAAACACAAAGGAAACTATTGTTAAAAATACCTTCGAACCAACAAAACTTGCACCACCTTTATCATGAATATTCATACTATGTCCGTTCGATATTTGTTCTACACCACTTTAGCAA
>NZ_JAKEVM010000268.1 GCF_022398475.1 Pseudoalteromonas shioyasakiensis
AAGTAATAGAAATTAATATGGGTGTCTTGTTAGTAAATTAATTTATTATTTGATCCCATAGCTTTAGTTATGGGATCAAATTTGGTTATTGGGGGGAGTAAGCTAAAGAGGACGAGTTATTCTACAAATACTCTAAACCCCCATGCTGGAATTGTTAGTTCTGTTGTGTGAGTAAATTCTATTGCCTGTTTTGAAAAAGCATCTGTGTATTTACCTAAAAACAATGGCTCTTTAAAGTTAACTGTTTGTGGCTCTTTCGATAAGTTGAATACTGCAAATACTTTATCGTTGCCTTTTGCACGAACAAAGCTAAGTACCTGTTTTGGTGCGGTGTTTGGTACATGCACCATGCGGCCGCCAAATTGGCCATTCCACAGTGCTTCATTACTATGTTTGAGTGCAAATAGTGATTGGTATAAATCACCAATAGGGTGCTTTTTCCATTTGATTGGGTCACGTTCGAAAAAAGCGAGGCGTTTATCGTTACCTGCTTCTTGGCCGTTGTAAATCATAGGGAAGCCTTCGCCAACGACAGATAATGTAATGACGGCTTCAAGTGCAGCGCCATAGTTTTCGAACATGGTGCCTTCCCATGCATTTGTGTCATGGTTGGCAACACCCACAAGGCGGTAAGCCTCGGCTGGGAATGCACTTTCGTTCCATGAGTAATAAACGAAGAGGGCGCTGACATCTGCATGGCCATTTACGATTTTATGCATGTGTTCAGACCATGACCACGCGTAAGTCATATCAAAGGCTTCAGCATGTAAATCACGAGACTCCCATTCTGCCAGCATTTATACTGGTTTTATTTCATCGAGTTCACGACGGACGTTACTCCAAAAGTCTACGGGCACAAAGCCTGCCACATCACAGCGATAGCCATCAATACCGACTTCTTTTACCTAATATTTCATCGACTCTGTCATGTACTCACGTAGTGCAGGTTTTGAATAATTAAAATCGATAATGTCAGACCAATCCCACCACGGTGTCGGTCTAAATTGGCCTTTGTAGTCTCGGTCGTACCAATCGGGGTGCTCATATCGAAGCCAATTATCCCAAGCACTGTGATTTGCTACCCAATCTAAAATGACATACATCCCCATATCATGGGCTTTGTTCACAAATACTTTAAGGTCTTCTAATGTGCCAAACTCTGGGTTTACTTTACGGTAATCTTTTACAGAATAAGGGCTACCTAAACTGCCTTTTCGGTTTTCTTCACCAATCGGGTTTATGGGCATAAGCCAAATAATATCAACGCCTAACTCTTTCAAGCGTGGCAATTGCAGCTGTGCAGCATTAAAGGTGCCTTCTTTAGTGAATTGGCGCGTATTTAATTGATAAAGCACCGCATTTTTTGACCACTCAGGATGAGTAAGCTTTACGTAGGATTTGGGCTCATAGGCACTGTTTGAAGTTTTAGTGTGTACATGCAGTAGTTAGGCTTATTAATAAAATAAGCAAACTTTTGGTTAGCAATGAATTCATATCAGGCCTTGTTGTCGAATAAAGGTGTTGCATGAAAAAACAACACTTCGACTAAATATATACCCTGAGCTAATATTTACAATTAAATGTATACGTATTCAC
>NZ_JAKEVM010000269.1 GCF_022398475.1 Pseudoalteromonas shioyasakiensis
AGTTAACTTTTTTCTGGCATCTTCACTATCAATTTGTAATTATCTAATAATCATTAAGGATGCATAAAGGTTTACTGTAAGTGTAAGCCTCATCATAAATTCAATAGATACATAGGAAGTAGAATGAGTAGTCCTCGCGCACTGGCTATATCTCAAGCTATGAGAGATTCAATAAAAATCCATAAATTTATCTACCATATATTATTGACTGATGAAGAAGAAGTAGATTACTTAACTGCGGTTACACTAACGGAAGATCAAGAATCATTTTTCCAAGAGATGATTGCTGAATCTTCTCGAGGTACAAAATATAAGTTTATTGATGCTGAGAATGCACCTTTGAATACTCATTGTAATAACCTTATAGATAGTTTAGATGATAACAATTTATTTATAGAGCAAAGTAAATTAATTGCACATGACTTTAAAGCCAAACATGATAAAAGGATGGCGGACGGTATCGTTGTAGTCACAACATTTAGTATGTTAGTAAATATGCAACCTCGAAACTTTGTTGCAATACTTAAACTAGACTATAAACCTGTTTTACAACAAATTCGTGATGAGGAAGATCCTTCACAGGTCAAATTTCAGGAAATAACAGATTCACTCTTAGAAGAAAAAGCTGCGATCCAAAAACGAGCGCTTATTGATGTAGGGGATTCTTTTGACTGGGATGTTATTGCTGTTGAGAGAGGTAAATCTAATGCTGACCATGACACTGATTCTGCAATAGGTAGTCATTACAAGAACTTCTTGAGTGTCTCTTTACTTGAAAATAATAGTGCAGTTACCAGAAAAGCAATTTCTCATTCTAATAAATGGGCTCAACAACATGAGGAGCTCATACCATCTGATGTAAAAGCAAGGGTTATCAGGTATATAGGTGCTCATGGCGAACAGAATATTAATATGGATGATATTCGAGATTTAATTTGCGAGCATCCTGACGACACCACTAAAGATAGGCTAAAGGCTAGCTTTGACACTTATATGGACAATGTAGAGTTGAGCGGTGTCCAGTTTACTGCTAAACCTGATAGTATACCTAATAGTGACAAAAGGACTAAAGTAAAAACGAATAGGAACGTTGTTTTAGAATGGCAAGGGGAAATGCGAGACGCAGGTGTAACCAGAGTGGATAGAGATGGCCAAACTATATATACAATCACCGCTGATAATGTAAATGACATTAGTTAGTGATATTTGCCAGCAACTAATCTCGCTGGCCGCTCAATCAAATCAGAAAAGTGAAAGTATAGATAACTTTTATATCAAAAGTGATCTTACTGATGATGCTGAAAACATACTTAGAAATCTCGCTGTCACTATAGATAGTCAAGAGAAACGTCATTGCTTCATTATAAATATCGATGAAGAACATGTTCCGTTATCTGACATGAGTAATTATTTAGATAATCACTCGTATTGCTGTGAGTTTGAGTTAACTTTTGACAAAAAGA
This sequence comes from Pseudoalteromonas shioyasakiensis, assembly GCF_022398475.1. Taxonomy (GTDB): domain Bacteria; phylum Pseudomonadota; class Gammaproteobacteria; order Enterobacterales; family Alteromonadaceae; genus Pseudoalteromonas. Next base: position 1,464 of record NZ_JAKEVM010000269.1, read on the forward strand.
AATTCATTCAAGGAGTTTGCTCTGGCGCGGGCGATATTGATGAAATACTTTATATATCTGTTGAAGCATTTCGCGCAGCAAGTGATGCTTTAGGTCTAAGTGACTCACTCATAAAGAGTACTATAAAT
>NZ_JAKEVM010000027.1 GCF_022398475.1 Pseudoalteromonas shioyasakiensis
GTATCAACCCCATTAAAAAAATCAATGAAAAAGGATTTTACAAACGTAAAACCAGCAAAAACCACGAATATTTTTTACAAAAAACAATACTAAATGATTAATTTAAATTAAGTCATTTGTATCAACATAATATATTTAACAATAAAGTGTTATTGACTAGATCTTAAGCTAGATTGCTTGCTGAGTAAGCGATTGAGCAATACTCCAAATTGCGTTGAGTGCCGGATCATGGCGCTCTTTATTTAAAACAGCTAGACCAATTTCAAATCCTGCAATAGTCTGCTCTGCATCACTCACTATTTGTACTTTATCTTTGAGCGGGCTGTTATCCAGTACAATTTTTGGCACCATGGCAATACCTAAGCCTAAGCTCACCATAGAAACCATAGCTTCATGACCTGCAACCTGCGCATATATACGGCCATGAATATTCTTTTTACGCCACCACTGCTCAAGACGTTGCCTTGATAACCCCTGCTCAGCAACAATAAATTCTAAATCTGACCAATCAATTTGTTCACTGGCAGAAAGCTTTTCACTGATCGGGCATGCTATTTTTGGTGCTATCAGTACTAATGGTGAGTAACCAACGCTGGTAAAGGCTATTTGCCCAGGTAACTTTAAGGGTTTTGCAGCAATAGCCATATCTTCATGGCCATCTAAAACACGGTTTATGGCAAGAGCAGGATCACCGGTATTGAGGGTAATTTCAATATATGGATGTTGCATTCGCAGTTGCTCGAGTATTTGGTGTAAAAAGCTATATGAGGCGGTTACTGAGCAATAAATACTGACATTGCCATAAACATGCTGTTGCGGCTCTTGTACGTTAGCCTTAAAACGGTGCCAGTTAGCCAGCGTCGCATTGGCGTACTCAATAAATGACTCACCCTCGCGAGTTAATTTGACGGTGCGATTATCCCGATTAAACAGCACTACCCCAACTTCTTCTTCAAGTTGCTTGATGTTGCGGCTCAATGTTGGCGCACTGATATGACAAAGCTCACTGGCCCTAGCAAAGTGCAGCGTCTTAGCTAACGCCAAAAAGTAATTAAGATGTTTGTGATCCATATCGCCACCATTTCATTTTATGAAATACTTTAATTCAAATATATCATTTTACGCAAGGTAAAAAATTGCATAGTGTTAATACATACAAAGAACACCACGTCGGTTCTTTGATTTTCTAACAAAATTGTATTTATAGGACACTAACAATGGCGAATTATTTTAATACTCTTCCTTTAAGAGAGCAGTTAGCGCAATTAGCGCAGTGTGAATTTATGGACCCAGCAGAGTTTGCTGATGGTGTAGACGCTTTAAAAGGGAAAAAACTCGTTATTGTCGGTTGTGGCGCACAAGGCCTTAACCAAGGTTTAAATTTACGTGATTCAGGTTTAGATGTTTCTTATACTCTTCGTGAGTCAGCTATTGCTGAGCGTCGTCAATCTTTCTTAAACGCATCTGAAAATGGTTTTACTGTAGGCACTTATGAAGAGCTTATCCCAACAGCAGATGTAGTATTAAACCTAACGCCTGATAAACAACATACGGCTGTTGTAACTGCCATCATGCCGTTAATGAAACAAGGTGCAACACTTGCTTATTCACACGGCTTCAACATTGTTGAAGAAGGCATGCAAATCCGTGAAGACTTAACAGTAATCATGGTTGCACCTAAGTGCCCTGGTTCAGAAGTACGTGAAGAATACAAACGTGGCTTTGGTGTACCAACATTAATTGCGGTTCATCCAGAAAACGACCCTCAAGGACATGGTTTAGCGCAAGCTAAAGCGTATGCAGCAGGTACCGGCGGTCATCGTGCGGGTGTATTAAAATCATCATTCATTGCAGAAGTTAAATCTGACTTAATGGGTGAGCAAACGATTCTATGTGGCATGTTACAAACAGGCTCACTACTTTGCTTCGATAAAATGGTCGAAAAAGGCATTGATGCAAGTTACGCATCAAAACTAATCCAATACGGTTGGGAAGTGATCACTGAAGCACTTAAGTATGGTGGCGTAACTAACATGCTTGACCGCTTATCAAACCCAGCAAAAGTGAAAGCATTTGAATTAAGTGAAGATCTTAAAACAATTATGCGTCCACTTTATAACAAGCATATGGACGATATCATCAGCGGCGAATTCTCTCGCGGTATGATGGCTGACTGGGCTGAAGATGACGCAAAATTACTAGCATGGCGCGCAGAAACTGCCGAAACTGCATTCGAAAAGCAACAAAATACCGACCAAGAGATCAGCGAGCAAGCATTCTTCGATCAAGGTATTTTAATGGTTGCCATGGTTAAAGCAGGTGTTGAGCTTGCTTTCGAAACCATGACTGCCGCAGGTATCATCGCTGAATCTGCTTACTATGAATCACTACACGAAACGCCGCTTATCGCAAACACCATTGCTCGTAAGAAGCTTTTCGAAATGAACCGAACTATTTCAGATACTGCAGAGTATGGCTGTTACTTATACAACCACGCGTGTTTACCGCTGCTACAAGACTTTATGAAAGGCATCGATACAGATGTGATTGGTAAAGGTCTTGATAGTGCAAGCAACCAAGTTGATAACCAAACCTTGATTGCCGTGAATAAAGCACTACGCGAGCACCCGGTTGAAATCATTGGTAGCAAGCTACGTGGTTACATGTCAGCAATGAAGAAAATTGTTTAACCCTGGAAAGTAAGTTTCGCTTGTTAGAAACCAAGCCCAATTGCTTATATGCTTTGGGCTTTTTTTTTGTCCCTACATTGATTCGTCATCTGTAAAGTGTATGCTAAAATTACTGACTTAAATGTTGTAAACTAAGACACTTTCATGGCGTTAAATCAACTCACCATTACTAAAAAAATTACACTGCTTGGCAGTTCTATAGCTCTCATTGTTGCTGCGTTAATCGGCGCAACAGCGATATACAGTGCAAAACAAATCATCGAAAAACGAATGATAGAATCTGAGCTACCTAGCAAACTTCAAGCAATTGATAACTATATTACTCACGATATAAATCAAATGATCAGTGCAGCTGAGCAACTCTCTAGTAACGAGTTTGTATTAGAGTGGGCGCGTTCAGGCAATACTGATGATAAAACACTGCTAAAAGAACTTAACCGCCTTGTTAAGCAATACGATTTAGCAACCGCCTCGTGGGCTAATCGTGAAACTGCACAATATTGGAACCAAGACGGTTTCTTGCGCGTTTTAACACAAGAACAAGATGGTTGGTTTTTTGCGTTTACAAACACCGCACAGCCTTTTTCTATCAGTATCTATCAAGAATCACCGACTGATGTGAAAATGTTTGTAAACCACCAGCAAACCAACGGCATTGGTTTAGCAGGCCTTGCTAAAAGCATTGACGATATGCAGGCTATGCTGCAGCGCTTCCAAATCGAAGAAACCGGTTTTGTATTTGTTGCCGATAAAAACGGCCTCATACAGTTACATAAAGACGAAAATAAGGTCGCTAAAGCTAAATTGGATGACGTTTATAAAACGGGAATCACGCGTACTCTGCTTACGCAAAGCGACTTCAATTTACAAGAGATTGAGCTTAATGGTGAAGCAACCTTAGTGGCAGCAAGCCCTATTAAAAATACCGATTTATTTGTCATAGCCCAAGTGCCTAAGCATGAAGTGTTTTCGAGTATTCAGGTTTTACAATGGCAAATCATCAGCTTTGCAATAGTGATTGCGCTGATCGCGAGTTTTGCTGGTTTAGTGCTTGCACGCACGCTTTCATCGCCGCTGTCGAAAATGGCTGAGTTATTCACCCGTTTAGGCTCTGGTGATGCTAACTTAGCATATAGACTTCCTGACTCTGAGCAGCCAGAACTTGCTAACTTATCTGCTGGCTTTAACCAATTTATCTCTAAGATTGAAACTGCAATTAGCCAAGTAGCTCAAGAGAGTAGTGAAATCAGACAAAGCGCTGATCATGTGTTTCAGCAAGCACAAAAGAACTCAGTAGCACTTGATAATCAAAAAGAGCAAACAATCTCTGTTGCTGCGGCAATTAATGAAATGGGTGCGACAGTGCAAGAAATTGCCTCAAGCGCAGCGAACACGGCTAAGCTCACTGAGAATAGTAAGCAGAACACTGAACAAAGCCATACTCAGGTAACGCAAAGTAAAGAAGCGATAATAGAGCTGGCATGTGATATCGATAATATCACCGAGCAAGTAAACGAGCTGGCAAATAAAACGCAAGCTATCGCCAGTATTGTTGACTCTATCAGGGGTATTTCTGAACAAACCAACTTGTTAGCACTCAACGCAGCGATTGAATCTGCTCGTGCGGGTGAGCACGGCCGAGGCTTTGCTGTTGTAGCTGATGAAGTAAGAGCGCTTGCAAATCGCACTTCACAATCAACAACTGAAATTCAAACTATGATCAGTGAACTTACCAGTACCTCTGATTTAGTGGTTAATCACATCAATCACTCGAAATCGCAAGCTCAATTAAGCGTTGATGCAATGCAGAGCTCTGTTGAATTACTTAATGCCATTAACGATGCTGCCAATGAAATAAACGATATGGCAACCTTAATAGCAACTGCGACCGAAGAGCAAAGTAATGTTGTGGCAGATGTGGGTCGTAACATTGAGCAAATAAGTGACATTAGTGATAACGTCATGCGTGAACAAATTGACAGTGAACAAGCAATCAAAGACTTAGCGAACAGTGCGCAAACCCTTGATGACCTTGTTGCGACATTTGATAAACGCTGACACGTTTTGTAACAGTTAACCCTGACCCTTTTTCATTCACGGCCTATACTTAAATGGTATTAGGCCATGAATTAAGAGGGTCAGATGAAATTACCTAGCATTGTTTTAGCCTCAAGCTTTTGCTTATTAACAGCGTGTAGTAGTACAGAAAATAACACCGCTCCCCCACCATTTGCTTTGACGCAAAGTAATACGTTTACTCAAACCCCAGTTGAAACTCAACAAGAGATTTTTGCATTAAGCGAACATGTTAAAGAGCAACTTGATAGTGCTTTTCCAAAAGACAGCCGTTCATTGCAAAGCACTAAACGTTTGCTGAAGTTCCTACTGCAAAATGGCGATGCATCTTTATCTTATCAATCTGGTGCTACCTTAACCGCTAATCAAGCCTACTCAAATTTAAACGCCAACTGTTTATCGTTATCGATTTTAGCCTATAGCCTTGCTGACTACCTTGGCCTTACAGGACAATTTCAAAAAGTGCATATCCCAGAATATTGGGCACTTGATAATGGCTTTAATTTACTCACAGGCCATATCAACTTAAAAGTAAGTGAAGCTCAAAAACTTGTGGTAAATAGAAAAGTCATTTACCCAGAAGAGCGCTCTTTAGTGATAGACTTTGACCCTAACAGCCGCCAAGAAGCGTTTAAAACCAGCAACATCAATAAAGCCCGCATCACAGCAATGTTTTATAACAATAAAGGCGCAGCTGCGATGCTAAAACATGATTATGATACTGCTTTTAGCTACTACAAAGCAGCAGTTGATATTGATAGCAACTACTCAGGTGCATGGGGCAACCTTGGCGTGTTATTCAGATTAACGAGTGACTATCAAAGTGCTGAAACAGCCTACCAATACGCGATTCGTTTAGATCCAGACAACAATACCGCATTAGGCAATTTAGCAAGACTCTATAACCTGACCGATCGTAAAGAGCAAGGTCAAGCTATATTAGCCAAGCTTGATAAAAAGCGCCAAGCAAACCCTTATTACCATATTTCTTTAGGAAATGACGCCTATACAACCGCCCGTTATCAAGATGCTATAAAGCACTACAAAAAAGCCCGTGACTTAAATCCAACCCTGCATGATACTGATTTTGGTTTAGCGAGAACCTACTATCAATTGGGTGACTTAAAGCTGGCTAAAAAGTATTTAACTATGGCTAACAATAAAGCAGACTTTGATCATGATAAACAGCGTTATGAGAGTAAATTACAAGCGCTTCGCTCGCATACTGCAAAGCTTATTGATTACCGCTAGTGCTGTACTGATAAGCATTGGGCAAGCATTTGCCAATACAGACTTAGAACACGACATCATAACGCTAACATCGGCTCAATTTGCAGGACGAAAAACGAATACCGAGGGCGCGAAATTAGCCGCCGACTTCATAGTAGAGCGCTTTGTAGCACTTGGCTATTCGGTTAATGAACAAGGTTTTACTTATCAATCAGGATTCTTTGGCAAGGCTACAGGACGGAACATTATTGCGTCCCAAAATAGCCGCTGTGAAAACTGTAAAAAAGTTATTTTTACTGCCCACTATGATCACCTAGGGCAAAAAGGCAGTCGGCTTTATCCTGGTGCTAATGACAATGCCAGCGGCGTTGCCGCTTTACTTTATTTAGCTAAACACTTTGCACAAAGCCCCCAGCCCTATCAATTAGTTTTTGTTGCAACCGATGCAGAAGAAAATGGCCTACATGGTAGCGAGTACTTGGTATCGACACTTAATAAAGACGAAATCAAACTTAATATTAATTTAGATATGCTCGTTGTAAACCCACGAAAACCGCGTATCTATGCGTTTTTAGATAAGAAATCATTAGCGCAATATCAAACTGACATTAAAACCCTATCTGATGAGCATCTAACCTTTATGGCAACTAGCTCGTCAGCGAGGCTGAATCGATTATTTGATCTCAAAGTTGATTGGCGCAGAGCAAGTGACCATTATTCATTCGCTAAAGCCGGGATCCCATACATTTATTTTGGCATCGGACACGATAAACATCATCATCAAAGCACCGACACGGCGGCGCACATCGACTTTACATTGTTCGAATATGCCATGGCGAAAATAGCCCTATTTATTGAAAAGCTTCCAAGTTAGTTATTTGGGTAGTTCAGAGGTTAAAACAAACTGCCTTTTTTGTGCTTTGCTGAGCTTTTTTACGCTTATTTCAAGTTTAGTTGCTTCACTACGATTACCTACCTGCTGTTGATAGATAAGTGTTAAAGGCCCTTTGCCTTTGAGGTTTTTAGCCCCTTTTCCCGCTTGATGCTGAATAAAGCGCTTTTCAACGTTAGTGCTGATCCCAGTGTACCAATGACCTAAACGTGTCTGCACTATATACAAATGCCACAGAGCCTCTGAGTTTTCGTTGTTTTTTATAAGCTGCTGTAAACTTTCTGGGTTTGCTGTGGTCAAATCTGTGCCTCGTGATTGTTAATCGCATTTCAGTAAAAACAATTACTGAAAAGGGTTTTACCTTCTGTGACTAATCGGTATCATGCAGTGTATAAAAAATAAGGATTCAAACAAATAATGCAGTCGTTTAAAACTTTTTCTTTTTGGTTAGTACTTACCCTTACTTTAAGTGCTACAGCAGGGTGTTCAAGCTGGGTTTACCGAATCAACATTCCTCAAGGTAACTTCCTAGAGCAATCAGATGTAGATAAGCTTCGTGTAAATATGACTCGCGAGCAAGTACTGTATGTACTAGGCAAGCCAGTAGCTGAAGACTCATTTGATAAAAATACCTGGCACTACCTGTACGTATTCAACCTTGGTCGTAGCAACGAGCAACGAAAGTCACTCACTATTAACTTTGAAAACGATAAGCTTGTTTCGTTGTCGGGAGACTATGAACAACCTAGCGAATTTAATACGCCGCTTGAACAAGAGTAATAGCAGCGCAAATTATTAAGGGTAGCCTAAGCTACCCTTTTTTATGCTTTATTTAAAGGGCGACCGCCCGTCACTTTGTTGGCTCGGCCCTCTTCTTTGGCTTTTTCAGCCCGGCGTCTGCGTGCATCCTTTGGATCAGCAATAAGCGGTCGATAGATTTCTATGCGATCGCCATCTTTTACTTCTTGATGCAGTTTACAAGTACGATTCCAAATCCCAAGCGTTAGGTTATTTGCGTCTATTTCTGGGCACTTATCAATAATACCTGACTTAATCACCGCTTGCTCAGCTGTAGTACTTACTGGTACTTCTACCAGCAAACTGGTTGCCGTTGTTGGTAAAGCAAAAACCACTTCAACAGTGATCATGGGCGAACTCCATATACAGTTTTAGCACGTTGTGTAAATGCATTAACCATGTTCTTAGCGACTTCGTTAAATACTTTTCCGAAAGCCATCTCAATAAGTTTACTAGCAAATTCAAACTCAAGGTGAAGCTGAACTTTACATGCTTTATCGTCCAGCGGTAAAAAATGCCATTTACCTTGCAGCTTTTTAAATGGGCCATCGACTAAGCGTAGTGCAACAGTTTGCTCATCTATGAAGGTATTTTCGGTAGTGAACCACTTTTTTAAACCCGCTTTTGAGATCTCTAAACTGGCCGTCATGCCACTGGCTTGTTGTGTGACGATTTTAGCATCTGAGCAATGTGGTAAAAACTCTGGATAAGCATCAACATCATTCACTAAATCAAACATTTCTTTGCTGCTGTACATTACCAGCGCACTTTTTTCTATTTGCGGCATATTCACTCCCAACTTTGTCGGCGAATTTTAGCAAGCTTTGGCTATTTCCCCAAATTTTAGTAACACGAAAATATCTGCAAAGCCTTAAAAAAGCGATGTAAAAACGCTGTTTTTCCGTATAATATGAGCCACTATGGCTAAGAAAAAATCATCTAAATCGACAAGTAATACCATCGCGCTTAACAAAAAAGCGCGTCATGAGTATTTTTTACACGATAAGTTCGAAGCAGGGGTTGAACTACAGGGCTGGGAAGTAAAAAGTATCCGAGCTGGTAAAGTAAACATCTCTGAGACTTATATTCACATTAAAAACGGCGAAGCATTTTTACTTGGCAGTCAAATTCAGCCTCTCAACAGTGCTTCTACTCACGTAATTTGCGATCCTTTAAGGTATCGTAAGTTACTTTTAAATAAGCGTGAAATCGATCGTCTTATCGGTGCTACAGAACGCGAAGGTTTTTCATTAATCGCGACTGCAATGTACTGGAAAAAATGCTGGGTGAAGTTGGAGTTCCACCTTGCTAAAGGTAAAAAGATGCACGACAAACGTGAAGACGGAAAAAATAAAGATTGGGCGCGTGAAAAAGAACGCCTGATGAAACATAAAGCTTAATTTATGAAATGAGCCTAACCTTTCTGGTAGGCTCGTACCCCTTACCAGTCCTGACTTTCCCTACTTAAGAACCTTAACCCCTTAATAAACCCATACTTTTTTGCTATTTCAATCTCCTGCATTTACATGATATCAATCTTTGTCGTGATTAATTCACAACACTTTCACAATTATACAAGGATTGAAATATATGAAGAACACCCATCGCTTTATACAACGACCTCTCTATGCATTTACAGTTGCAGCATTAGCAGGCACAAGTTTTATGTCAGCTGCTGCAGAGTCAGACGGAGCTGAAAAGGTCGAGCGTATTGAAGTTACAGGTTCTCGCATTAAGCGCTCAGATATTGAAGGGCCATCACCGGTTCAATCAATCAGTCGTGCAGACATCGATAACATGGGCTACGACAACCTACAACAACTATTAGAACGTATGCCAGTTGCAGGTAATGGTACTTTCTCTACTCGCGGTAATAACCAAGACTCTACAGCTAATGGTGCTGCAGCAGTCAGCCTTCGAGGCTTAGGCTCAGACGCAACATTGGTACTTATTAATGGCCGTCGTGTATCTATTAGCGCTTTTGCTGAAAGCATTACTAATTCGTTTGTTGATATCAACTCAATCCCTGTCTCTGCGATTGAGCGTATCGATATTTTAAAGGATGGCGCATCAGCTATTTATGGTTCTGATGCAGTTGCAGGTGTAGTTAATATTATCTTAAAAAAAGATATTAACGGCCTAGAGGTAAACCTTGGATATGGTGGCACTGACGGTCCTAACTACGAAGAAAAAACAGCAAGCCTAGTTTGGGGTACCAGTACAGAGAAAAGCAGCGCATCAATTATTATTGATTATTTTAACAATACCGCGCTCTCTTCTGATGAAATGGGCCGCCTAGGCACAGCAAACCAAGAACCATACGGTGGTATGGATTTTCGCTCATCTCGTGGCTTCCCAGGCTACTTCTATGTAGATGGTGAAAAAACCATTGATCCGGCCTGTCCGGCAGAAAATGCAACTGCAAGTGGCAGCTGCTTATTTGACTACGGCCCATATGGTTACGTAACTCCAGCATCTGAGCGTGTCGGTGCTATCTCACAATTTGAATATAACTTCGACAATGGTATTTCAGCTTTCTTAGAGGTTGCAGTACAACATAATACGTCGCAAGCTGCAGGTGCACCAACGCCTCTTGATGAAGACGCAGGCCTTACCGTGCCAGCAAGCCATCCTAACAACCCGTTTGGCCAAGATATCGAAATTGGTCGCTACAGAACGGTAGATGCCGGCCCTCGCCAATGGGATATTGAATCAGATACGCTGCGTTTTGTTGCAGGCCTAAAAGGTGAGATCAGTGACTGGAGCTGGGAAGCAGCAGTTCAAAAAGGTCGCAGTAAATCAATGCAAACCGGTGACAGAAGCCAAGGTTGGGTGCGCACTGATTTCTTACAACAAGAAATCGATGCTGGTAACTATAACCCATTTGGTGGCACCTATAATGACCAAGCAGTGATTGACCGTATCACGACAAGCTTAGTGCGCCGTGGTGAGTCTCATATGACTTCATTTGATGCAAATATCAGTGGTGAAGCATTCAGCTTTGGCGATGATGTGGTGATGATGGCTGCTGGTATTGAATACCGTGAAGAAGATGTAAGCGATATTCCAGACGACCAATTCCAACGTGGTTTAATCTTTGGTACTGAATCTGTCTCAGCCGCTGCTGAACGCGACCAATACGCAGCTTACATTGAGTTTTCAATTCCGTTAGCAGACAACCTAGAGCTGCAATTAGCGGGTCGATACGATGACTACAGTGATTTTGGCTCAACAACAAACCCTAAAGTAGCTGTTCGCTGGGCACCAACTGATTCAATCACTGTGCGTGGCTCATGGGCTCAAGGTTTCCGCGCGCCTTCACTGGCACAAATTGGTTTAGGTCCATCTGAAGAGAGTCAGTTCTTTGTAGATACTTACCGTTGTCAGGCAACTGGACTTGACTGTAATGCGCTTGATTACAATATCCAATTTGCGGGTAACCCGAACCTTGAAGCTGAAGAATCAGAGTCATGGAATGTGGGTTTCATTTGGGCACCTACCGCTGAATTTGGTTTTGGAATCGATGTATGGAGCATTACACAAGATAATAAGATTGACGAGCAAGAGTTCGGCCCTATTTACGATAACAACTGTAATGACCAAAACAGCACTGTGTGTGTGCGTTTAGCACCACAAAATGGTCAGAGTTTAGGTGTAATCCAAAAAGTTTACAGCACCTTTGAAAACGTTTCATCACAAGAGGTATCTGGTGTCGATGTATCGGCTAACTACACGCATGCGATGAACGATTATGGCTTCTTAAAATTCAATTTAGAATGGGCTTACCAAAACGAATTTAAGAAAGATGGCCGCGATTACACTGGCGAGTACCGTTACCCTGAAAACCGTTGGATTTTCTCAACAAACTGGGAAATGGGTGACTTCAATACTAATGTAAACGTTAGTTACACTGGCGAGTTTGAAGATACGCCAGATATCGACTTTGACGGTAATCTAGACTTTGATAGCAACACATCACGTATGGTTGATTCACAAACGCTAGTTGATTTACAAACTGCGTATAACTTCTCAGAGAAAATCAAACTTTCTGTGGGTGTGAATAACGTGTTTGATGAAGATCCTCCGTTTGCAATCGGTGATGGTGATGGCGACTTATATGGCTATGTATCAAGCGTACATAACCCACGTGGTCGTTATTTCTATACTAAGCTAACAATGCGCTTTAACTAATCTCGTTGAGCTTAAAAACAAAAACCCGCCAATTGGCGGGTTTTTTAATTCTTTAACTAAGGCCTAGATTATAGGTCACCTTCGTTTTCAGAAAGGAATTTAGCAACACCTGCAGGGCTTGCGTCCATACCTTTTTTACCTTCAGTCCAACCAGCTGGACATACTTCACCGTGCTCGCTGTGGAACGCTAGCGCGTCAACCATGCGGATCATTTCGTCGATGTTACGGCCTAGTGGAAGGTCGTTAACTACTTGGTGACGTACGTTACCTTCTTCGTCGATTAGGAAAGAACCACGGAAAGCAACACCTGCTTCTGGGTGCTCAACGTCGTATGCTTGACAGATTTCGTGTTTAACGTCTGCAACTAGTGCATATTTAACTTGACCAATACCACCGTCAGCAACGGCAGTGTTACGCCATGCATTGTGTGAGAATTGTGAATCGATAGAAACACCGATTACTTCAACGCCACGCTTTTGGAACTCTTCAAAACGCTTGTCGAAAGCGATTAGCTCTGAAGGACAAACGAAAGTGAAGTCTAACGGGTAAAAGAAGATAACTGCTTTTTTACCTTTGATAGTTTCTTTTAGGTTGAAGTTTTCAACGATTTCACCGTTACCAAGAACAGCTGCTGCAGTAAAGTCTGGTGCCTGACGGCCAACTAATACACCCATTTTTATCTCCAAATATTTGAGTTTATTTCCAATTGCCTATGCAATACTCACTTAGATATGGTTACTAAAAATCAAAAACCAAGAGTAAGTATTGATAATTTGCAAGATAGTTTAATGAGGTTACAGACAAATGAACAATCGAAAAAAACGATATGCTTAATCGGAAAAATTGATTCGCTATAAACGTGGATTGAGATAACTCTATATTAGTGTGCAAATTGACCCATAGAACACAAAAAACCCAGCTTTTAGCTGGGTTCTTAAATGAATATCAATACAGACGCTTAGTCCATGATATCTTCTGGCATATCACCACGGATTTGCTGCCAGATTTCACCTGTTTGATGACCATATTTACGCATCATAGAAATCGCACCGTCATGCTCACGACGCTCAGCAAGCTCTGTTAGGTCTTTATAAAACTGACGCGCTAATTCACGAGTACGTGAATCAGAGAAGTAATGGCAGCCAATTTTTGAGTAGAAACCTTTAAAACCATTTAAGATAAGCACATAGATACGATTATTACCTGCTACTGCTAATTCATGGTGAACTTTATAATCGTAATCAGCAAATGCTTGAGCACTGTCTTCAAGTTCTTCACTTTGCGATAAAATTTCAATTACACGCTCTGGGGCAAGTTTAATAGCCGCACGGGTATAAATTGCGCTGATATTAGTGCGAGCAGAAAGTAATTGGTCTGTAAGCTCTGGCATTTTGTCTTCATCAAGACGTGCTAGCGTCTCTAAAATGTTAAGACCCGAGGTTTCCCAGAAGTTATTTACACGGGTAGGTTTACCGTGTTGAATCGTTAGCCAGCCATCACGGGCTAGACGCTGAAGTACTTCACGTAAGGTTGTACGTGTTACACCAATCAGCTCTGACAATTCACGTTCAGCAGGAAGAATTGAGCCAGGCGGAAAGTCACCATTCCAAATAGATTCAACAATGTATTCTTCAGCAAAACCTGCTGGGCTTTTCGCTTTAAAAATTCTCATCCAATTTCCACTTGAGTTAGCAACTACTTTTACCGCATTTGGTGTTCAACTCACTGATTGTACCAGATGATCAGCAACTAACAAGTAAACTAACTCCGCAGTGCATAAAAATCTGTAAAATCTCGATAAATAAATGACCTTTTGGATTAAAAGTACACCAAATAACAATACTTTCGGTATATTGAATTTCCAAATATTAACAATAACAACCAGCACTATTAAAAGGTACGGCCATGCAGCAGCGCGTTTTACCAGCAATATTTAAAAATTTTTTGGGGACTTCACCACAGTGGTATAAATACACCATTATTGCGTTTTTACTAATCAACCCGGTGTTATTTCAACTTAACCCTTATCTGGCAGGATGGGTGTTAGTGCTAGAGTTTATTTTTACACTCGCCATGGCGCTTAAATGTTACCCGCTACAACCGGGAGGCTTATTAGCAATTGAGGCCTTATTTATCGGCATGACAACCGCCGGTCAAGTTGAACATGAAATAGTACAGAATATCGATGTGATCCTGTTACTTATCTTTATGGTTGCCGGCATCTATTTTATGAAAGACTTGCTTTTGTATATCTTCACAAAGCTGGTTGTTTCGGTGCGAAGTAAAACCGTGTTATCACTTTCTTTTACGATTGCTGCGGCCTTTTTATCTGCTTTCTTAGATGCGTTAACGGTGATGGCGGTGGTTATTGCCGTTGCGATGGGCTTTTACAGTATTTACCACAAGGTTGCATCAGGAAAAGACTCTAGCAGCGAGCATGATATTAATGACGATAACCAAGTTCGCCCTGTCAATCGTCAGGAGCTTGAAGAGTTTCGTGCTTTTCTTCGTAACTTATTAATGCATGCATCAATTGGTACTGCCTTAGGCGGTGTTTGTACCATGGTAGGTGAGCCACAGAACTTGATCATTGCAGAGCGTGCTGGCTGGTTATTTGGCGAATTTTTCTTCCGAATGTTGCCTATTACTTTACCCGTTATGATCGCCGGTATTGCTACTACTTTCTTACTCGAAAAAACCAAAGCCTTTGGTTACGGCGCAAAACTCCCTGCCCCCATCCACACGATTTTATCGGATCATGCTAAAAAGCTTGAGAAAAAACGCACCACACGCGACAAAGTGAACCTAGCGATTCAAGCTTTCATTGCTGTTTGGTTGATCATAGGTTTAGCCCTTCACCTAGCCACTGTTGGTTTAATTGGTTTGTCTGTAATTATTTTTGCCACAGCCAGTGCTGGTATTATTGAAGAACACCAGTTAGGTAAAGCATTTGAAGAAGCCCTACCATTCACAGCATTACTTTGCGTTTTCTTCTCTATCGTTGCCGTTATTATTGACCAGCATTTATTTACACCTGTGATCGCATGGGTGCTTACCTTTGAAGGTCAGCTGCAACTAGTGATGTTCTTTATTGCCAACGGTATTCTGTCGATGGTCAGCGATAACGTTTTCGTGGGTACTGTGTATATCAATGAAGTGGCTGCTGCGTTACAGGCAGGTCAAATTACCCGTGATCAGTTTGATTTGTTAGCTGTAGCAATTAATACCGGTACCAACCTGCCAAGTGTTGCTACACCAAATGGACAAGCTGCATTCTTATTCTTGCTTACATCAACATTAGCCCCTGTGTTAAGGCTATCTTATGGACGCATGGTATACATGGCGCTACCTTATACCATAGTGTTGACGATTGTTGGCTTGAGCATGACCTTATTCAGCCTTTCAGATATGACTGACTTACTTTATCAATGGGGATTAATCAATCACCACAGCGGTGCGTTACCTGGCTCATTAGGTGGTCATTAAAACGATTATTTAAAACAAAACATTTGCAACTAAAAAGCCCGTTTGATGCGGGCTTTTTTGCTAGAGCTCTTTTTTGCTAAATAAGAGGCATTTAATCAAGTACTTTCGCGTCGTTTGCTTTATTAAGTAAGCTGCGGCTTTGCGTTAAGAAATGTGCAGTTGCATCAGAGAAGTATTCTTTTGCATCAGCAAATGCGGCAATCAATGATGCTTTATCCCCAGCTTTTAGCTTTTCTAGCGTGTCTGCAAAAGTATCTTGGTAGTTGGCAAGCAGTGCTTCTACATCGTCGAATTGCGCTAACATGATGTCAGAGTAAAGCTCTGGCGATTGGGCAAATAAGCGCCCTACCATCATTAACTCTAATTGATAAATGGGTGATGAGCAGCTGCGAAGCTCTGCAAGTGTATGGCTTTGCTTGGCAAGAAACTGGCCATATACAAAGGTTGTTAAGTGGCGCATAACCTGAATGATCTGCATTGCTTCATCGTGTTTTTTAGCATCCATTTCAACTACTTGACAGCCCCAAACTTGTAGTTGTGCCATTAACCCTTTAGCCACTTCATGATCTCGCCCTTCACACACGACGACCGTTTGCTTTACCCAGTGTGAAATATCTGGGCCAAACATGGGGTGTAAGCCAACTACTGGGCCGCTATGAGCCGCCATAAGTGCTTTTAAAGGCTTTTGCTTAACAGAGGTAATATCAACCAGCAAACAGTCATCATCAAGTGTTGGCAATGCTGCGACGATTTGCTCAAGTGCATTAATTGGCACACTGACAAGAACCAATTTTGCCCCTTTTAATATCGTTTCACTTTGTGCTTGCTGTGCTTTATCTAAAATACGCACTTCATAACCTGAACGAGTAAACTGTTGTGCAAACAACTGGCCCATTGCACCTTCACCACCAACAATTACAATAGGTGATAACTGAGGCGCAACACAAGCAAGGCTACCTTGCTGATTCTGATAAGCTTCACGCATCATACGGCGTAGGATGTCCTCAACTAACTCAGGGTTAACCCCTTGTGCGATTGCTTCTTGACGACGTGCCGCGAGTAAATCAGCCTCGCGATCAGGTGCATGTAATGGAGCACCGATTTGTTGCTTAATTGCGCCTATTTTTTCTGTAATCCCATTACGCTTTGCCAGTAATGCCACCAATTGCGCATCACATTCATCTATTCCTGCTCTTAAATCAGCTAGATCATTCACTGTTACCACGTTACCACACCTCAAACCCTTAAAACGTAAATATTTATATACAAAAAAGTAAAGCTTTTAATACAAATTATAGTAACAGGATAACAGCCAAAGCACAAAGCCCTAACGTGCATGTAGCATAGCTCATAAAGGGATAACAGATAATTTAGAAGGGAGTATTTCTCAGGGGAGAGAAATTTTTTTGTGGTATAAAAACCAAAACGGGTTGCAACCTAAGGCTGCAACCCGTTTTATTTTGCGTTGTAAAACAGCGCGTATTAGTTAAGTTTTTCTCTAATACGTGCAGATTTACCAGAACGCTCACGTAGATAGTAAAGTTTCGCACGGCGAACTGCACCGCGACGTTTAACTGAGATACTATCGATAAGAGGGCTGTGCGTTTGGAATACACGCTCAACACCTTCACCGCTCGAGATTTTACGAACTGTGAATGCTGAGTGAAGACCACGATTACGCTTAGCGATTACAACACCTTCAAAGGCCTGTAGACGCTCTTTGTTACCTTCTTTTACACGTACCTGTACAACTACTGTATCACCAGCGCCGAATGCTGGTACGTCTGTTTTAAGCTGCTCTTCTTCAAGCGCTTTAATAATATTTTGGTTTACTTTTGCCATTATATTTCTCACTTTCCTAGGTGTAACTGTCTTCTAGCCACAAGCTTGTTGGTACTCTTGCTGAAATTCAGCAAGGAGTGCCGCTTGCTCCTCAGTCAGAGCTAGGTTATGCAACAAGTCAGGACGACGAAGCCAAGTTCTACCAAGTGATTGCTTTGTGCGCCACTTAGCGATTTCTTGGTGGTTTCCGCTGAGTAATACAGCAGGCACCTGTTTATCATCCAATGTCTCTGGCCGTGTATAGTGAGGACAATCAAGCAAGCCATTCGAAAATGAATCCTGCTCAGCTGACTGGTTATGACCTAACACCCCTGGTACTAATCGTGCTACTGCATCAATTAGCGTCATCGCGGGTAGCTCACCACCACTTAAAATAAAATCACCAATTGACCATTCTTCGTCAACGTATGATTCTATAATTCGCTCATCTATACCTTCATAGCGACCTGCAATTAAAATCAGCTTTTCTGATTGTGCAAGCTCGCTTGCACCTTGCTGATCTAATTTGCGCCCTTGCGGTGACATATAAATTACTTTTGCACCATCACCTGCCGCTTTTTTAGCGTCAAGGATAGCTTGTTTCAATGGTTCAACCATCATTAACATGCCAGGACCGCCCCCGTAAGGACGATCATCCACAGTTCTATGCTTATCAGTAGCATAGTCACGTGGGTTCCAACAGTTAAAGTCGATTAGACCATTTTTAACTGCGCGACCTGTTACCCCTTGGGTGGTAATCGCATCAAACATGTCCGGGAAAAGGCTTATCACCCCTACCCATAGCGAACTCGTTTGTGACATTAAAACCCTGGGTCCCAGTCTACGGTAATTTCTCTTGCATCATGTTTAACTTCTTTAATAACAGAATCTGTTAAGAAAGGAATTAAACGCTCTGCTTGGCCAAATGCATCTTTTTTGTTTGCTTTCACAACCAAAACGTCATTTGACCCTGTCTCCATTAGGTCATCAACAGTGCCTAAGTTATAACCCTTATCAGTTACAACAGACATGCCGATCAGATCTCGCCAATAGAATTCACCTTGCGGTAATTCTGGTAGCTGCGCTGCATCTACTGAGATTTCTGCATTGGTTAAAGCCATTGCTTCGTCTCGGTCGTTTACTTGCGCAACTTTAGCGATAAAGCCTTTGTTGTGGCGACGCCAGTCGACCACTTCTAAGGTCTGCCATTTACCTTGTTGCCCTATCAACCATGGGCTGAAATCGAAGATCCCTTCGGGATCATCAGTAAATGAATGCACCTTAAGCCAGCCCTTTATACCATACGGGGCACCGAGCTTTCCTACTGTAATATACGAGGTGTTCTCTTGACTCATGGTTACTCTTACGCCTATTAAGCCGCTTTACGAGCGTCTTTAACTAACTTAGCTACGCGATCTGAAAGAGATGCGCCTTGACCTACCCAGTGATCAACACGAGATAAATCTAAACGTACTTTTTCTTCCTGACCAGAAGCGATTGGGTTAAAGAAACCTACTTTCTCGATGAAGCGACCGTCACGCGAGAAACGGCTATCCGCAACCACAATTTGATAGAAAGGGCGTTTTTTAGCGCCACCACGTTGCAAACGAATAGTTACCATACCGTCCTCTACATTAGATTGACTGTTTTCATTAATAAGATTTACTCCCCAGTACGGGAAGCTGGGGAATTGTACGAGTTTTTTGCAACATTGCAAGTAAGAACTGCTGCAAAATGTAAGTTTAGTTGATTAAACACTGATCTGGGCTTTAAATCTTACATGCAACTAACAACTACGCATAAATTATCTACAAAAAAAGGAGCTATATGCTCCTTTTTATACACTTAATAGACAGCACTATTAAAATTTAGGGCCGCCACCCATCATACCTGGTGGTAACATGCCTTTCATGCCGCGCATCATTTTCTTCATGCCACCTTTGCCTTTCATCTTCTTCATCATCTTCTGCATTTGCGTAAATTGCTTAAGCAGTTTATTGATTTCTTGCACCTGAGTGCCAGAACCTGCAGCAATACGTTTTTTACGTGAGCCTTTGATGATTTCCGGGCGAGCACGCTCTTTTGGCGTCATAGAGTTGATGATAGCTTCCATTTGTACGAAAGTTTTATCACCCATCTGGCCTTTTACAGCGTCTGGTAGGTTTTGCATGCCTGGCAGCTTATCAAGCATCGACATCATACCGCCCATGTTCTTCATCTGACGAAGTTGCTCAGCAAAGTCATCTAATGTGAAACCATCACCTTTAAATACTTTTTCGGCAACTTTAGCGGCTTTCTCTTTATCTACTTTCATTTCGACTTCTTCGATTAATGAAAGTACATCACCCATACCTAGGATACGAGAAGCAATACGGTCAGGGTGGAATGGTTCAAGAGCATCAGTGCGCTCACCCACACCCATGAACTTAATTGGCTTACCGGTAATATGACGAATCGATAATGCAGCACCACCACGAGCATCACCATCGGTCTTGGTTAAGATCACACCACTTAAAGGAAGCGCCTCATCAAATGCTTTTGCAGTGTTTGCTGCATCTTGACCTGTCATCGCATCAACAACGAACAAGGTTTCGATTGGGTTAATCGCACTGTGAAGTGCTTTGATCTCATCCATCATGTCGTTATCGACGTGTAAACGACCTGCGGTATCAACTAATACCACATCAATGAATTTCTTCTTCGCGTGCGAAATCGCATTGTTTGCGATATCAACCGGCTTTTGTGAAATGTCACTTGGGAAGAACTCAACCCCCACTTCATCAGCCAGTGTTTCAAGCTGTTTAATTGCTGCCGGACGATAAACGTCAGCACTAACAACTAATACAGATTTCTTTTTACGCTCTTTTAAGAATTTAGCTAGTTTACCAACACTGGTCGTTTTACCAGCACCTTGTAAACCCGCCATCATCACGACCGCTGGCGGCTGTGCATTAAGGCTTAGCTCTTCGTTAGCTTCACCCATGGCTTTTTCAAGTTCTTCACGAACAATCTTTATAAAGACTTGGCCAGGGCTTAAGCTCTTTGTTACTTCAACACCTACAGCGCGTTCTTTAACTTGCTTAACGAACTCACGAACAACAGGTAATGCAACGTCCGCTTCCAAAAATGCCATGCGGACTTCGCGTAATGTATCTTTTATATTGTCTTCAGTTAGGCGTCCGCGGCCACTGATATTTTTTAAGGTTTTACCTAAGCGTTCTTGGAGATTCTCAAACATGTAAAGGTTCCGATAAAACGTGTTGCACCTGCAATGTACATAAATCAAACAAGTTTGGCGACAATACAGGCAATATTAAAATTTAATTCCTAGCAGTATACCGTAAATGGTGGTCGACAATACAGTGTTCAAGTGTGCAGTTTGAGTTTCTTTTTACAAACTCTATGCTTTTGCCTTGCTATAAAATACAATGGCATCAAAGAGACAAGGATTTATCGATATAAATTAAGTGGCCAAAACACGATGATTATTAGTTTAACTATTATTGCTAGTTTGTTTTATGTGTTAGCAACGTCACATGTGCTATCACGCCTTTTTCACAAACAAGGTCCAAGCCAAAAACTCACAGTCATTCTTAGCACTGTGGCTATCCTTGCTCATATGCTATTACTGGTTAATTCAGTTTTTCGTGCTGATGGCCAAGATTTAAGTATCGTCAACGTTGCTTTATTAACCTGTTGGGTCATTGTGGTGTCAGTAACTGCTGTGTCTCTCAAATTCCCCGCAACTTTATTGTTGCCAGTTGTTTATGGTTTTGCAGCCTTACTGACCCTTGCCAGCTTGTTTATACCGCATCATGTGATTTTGCAATCAATCGATGTTGAGCTTGGTTTAGTTACTCACATATCGTTATCACTGCTAGCCTATTGCGTTTTGATAATCTCAACACTTTATGCAGTCCAGTTCTACTTTATTGATAAGCGCCTCAAACGCAAAGACTTGGCAATTGTACACAGCCACCTCCCTCCTTTAATGGTGGTTGAGCGTCAGCTATATCAATTACTCACGCTGGGTACTATCTTACTGACTTTTGCTCTCCTTTCTGGGTTCATCTTCTTAGAGGGAATGTTTGCCAGTGAGTTTATCCACAAAACGGTTTTATCGTTAATTGCTTGGCTAATTTTCACTGTGGTCACTGTAGGTCATTTACGCCAAGGCTGGCGTGGTAAGCCTGTGGTATTTTCGATCATGATAGCCGCTTTTATCTTGTCACTTGCTTATTTTGGCAGCCGTTTCATCCAAGAAGTGGTTCTAAATAAGTTTTAACTTGACTCAGCAAGCTGTCTCTAGCTTAATATGCACTGATTTATAAAAAAAGGATCCATCCTTGGACGACATATCGACTAGTACCCTGTTTATTATATTGGGATTATTGATACTTATTTCTGCTTATTTTTCTGGTTCTGAAACTGGAATTATGTCAATCAACCGTATTCGCCTGCGTCATCTTGCTAAAGAAGATCATCGTGCAGCGAAGCGCGTCAGCAAACTATTAAGTCGCCCTGACAGACTCATTGGTCTGATCTTAATTGGTAATAACCTTGTAAATATCGCTGCAGCACAGGTTGCAACGATTATTGGTATTCGTTTGTATGGTGATCTCGGTATCGCTATTGCAACCGGCGCGCTAACGCTGGTTGTTTTAATCTTTGCCGAAGTAACGCCAAAAACACTTGCTGCGCTATACCCAGAGAAGGTTGCTTTTCCAAGCTCAATTGTGCTCAAAGGCCTATTGAAAATCCTTTTCCCGTTTGTGGTTATCGTAAACTGGATGACCAACGGCATGTTACGCTTGTTTGGTATTACTACCGCACAAATTGAAGAGCACAGCTTAAGTAAAGAAGAACTAAAAACTGTGGTGAACGAATCAGGTGCACTGTTACCTGCTCGCCACCAAAGCATGCTGACTTCAATTTTAGATTTAGAACAAGTCACTGTTGAAGATATCATGATCCCACGCAACGAAATTGTTGCTATTGATATCAATGATGATTGGAAGCTTATCAGCCGCCAACTTACTCATGCACAGCACACCCGTGTACTGTTGTATCGTGACCAAATTGATGATGCTGTTGGCTTTATTCACTCACGTGATGCACTGCGTCTATTAACGAAAGAGCAGTTTGATAAACCATCACTACTACGCGCGGTACGTGAAATTTACTTTATTCCTGAAGGCACATCACTGAACACGCAACTACTTAAGTTTCAGCAATCAAAAGAACGTATTGGCTTAGTTGTCGATGAGTATGGTGATATTCAAGGTCTAGTAACGCTTGAAGATATTCTTGAAGAAGTAGTGGGTGATTTCACTACAACGCAAACGCGTACACCGAGTGAAGAAGTAACAGAGCAAGATGATGGCTCAGTACTTGTTGATGGCGGTGCTAACATTCGTGATTTAAATAAAGAAATGGGTTGGGAGCTACCGATTGATGGCCCGAAAACGCTAAGTGGTTTAATCGTTGAATACTTAGAGGACATCCCAGACTCAAACCTAAGTTTACGTATTGCCGGCTACCCTATTGAAGTTATCGAGATAAAAGAAAATATGGTTAAGTTAGTTAAAGTTATTCCAAGTAAACGTACAGAATAATTTTCTACACCATCTAAACAAAAGGAGTAGCTTGCTACTCCTTTTTTGTTACTTATAGCTGAATTACTTCTGAAGATTCACATTTTATTAGCTATCCCGCACACCCGAACACGAATTCCTCTACTATTATTTTCTTTTGCATATATTGATATAAAAGGGAAAATAATGGACGAAATATCAATCGAGAAAATCTATAACCAAGCTATCGAATTGCTGATGCTTTACGGGCCAAAGTTTATCCTCGCAATACTGGTTTTAATTATAGGTTGGTGGTTAATTGGTAGAATTGCCAATATGGCCGAAAAATCAATGAACAAGGTCAAGTTTGAAGTTGGCCTTACGCACTTTTTAGTCTCCTTTATCTCGGTCATTTTAAAAGTACTGTTGCTGATATCTGTTGCTTCTATGATTGGCATAGAAACCACGTCGTTTATCGCAATGCTAGGTGCTGCAGGCCTTGCGGTCGGCATGGCTCTTCAAGGTAGCCTTGCTAACTTTGCAGGTGGCGTGCTTATTCTATTCTTTAAGCCTTTTAAAGTTGGCGATGTAATCGAAGCGCAAGGCTACATGGGTACAGTTGTTGAGATACAAATTTTTGTCACTGTTTTACTCACTTACGACAATGAAAAGATCATTATCCCAAATGGCACGCTATCAAATGGCTGCGTTAAGAATAAGTTTTCAGAGCCAACACACCGCGTTGCAATCGAATTTGGCATTAGTTATGGAGATAATGTCCATAAAGCCCGTGATGTGCTTATGAGCGTGCTTAATGACTATGATTTAATACTAAAAGATATAGAAGATAAAAAACCATCGGTTCATGTTAGCCAGCACGGTGAAAGCCATATTGGCATGTTGGTATGGGCGTGGGTTGAGTCTGATAACTACTGGCCAGTGTATTTTGGCTTATACGAACGCGTTAAAATTGCCTTTGACGCCGCTGATATCACGATTCCATTCCCGCAAAGGGATGTTCACATTCACCAGTTTCCTGGTAAATAACTAACAAAAAGCCCGCTAATTGATGCGGGCTTTCTATTTATGCATTAACTAAACAAGCGTTCAAACCAGTTTTTGTCTAAATCGGCTTCACACTTTTTAAGTTGTGCGCCATAGCGGCTAGCTCGATGTTTAACTTTATTAGCAACGCTCATTAGCCATTTTTTACTTTTATAAGTGCCTCGCTTATAGCCGCCCCACCCTTCGTGGTAATTTAGGTACTGCGCGTAGGCGTCCCATTTCGATATACCATTTACTTTATGAGTTTTGTAAACGAACCAGGCCATAAAGTCGATAGCATCATCAAAATCATCTCTGTCTGCACCGCTGTTACCTGTTTCACGAATGTAATCTGACCATGTTGGGGTTTTTGCTTGAGAGTAGCCATATGCAGAGCTAGCACGTCCGATTGGAATTACCCATAAGAAGTATTCCATTGGTGGCGCTGCATCATGGCGGAATGAGCTTTCTTGATACATCATGCTCATTAGCACATGTTTTGGCGAACCCCATTTTTCTTGTGCATCACGAGCATCGTAATACCAGTCAGGTTTTTCTTCAAAAATCTTACATATATCATGAGGTTGCTCAGGGGGAGCCGTTGCACAACCAGCCAAAGATGCGGCCAGCGATAAAATAATTATACTTTTTTTCATTTTTTTATGGATCTCGCTGAACTTTTTCTCATCAGGTCAGTCTGAACTTATGAATGCAGCAGTATAGCATTGTTTCATCCCTGAAGAATCTTTGACGCAGCCTCCCTAGGCTGCGTTTTTTTATGCCTTCACAATACTAAGCTTTAGCAAAATAGTCATCTAAAAATGCAGTGAAAGATACACTGTCTGCTGCTTTAACTTCACGCTCTTTAAGTACAGAGTCAGTCGCTTGCTTTGCCAAAAATGCTTGATCATAAAATTGGTAATCAGCATCAAGGTGGCTTTGCTTGTACTGCTGTGCAAGTGCTAAAGCGAAATGACCATTATCTTGGTTCTCTTTTGCCAGCGCACTAACATATTTGCCAGAGAAAGTTTTACTTGGATTGTTCACCCAAGTTGCAAGCTCAGCTATGGTTTCGCTGTAATAACTCACGCCATATGCATTATCCATGTAACGGGCAACCTCAGATAGCTGAGTAAAAATTGTCTCGGCCCAATCAGTTAGACGCACCATCTCCCCCTGCTTGTTGAGCATTAGCTCTGGGTCTCGACCTTCATTGACAACCGCATCAAGGTTAGTAGTGCTTAGTTTTTGCTCTTGCCAATCCATTTCTGGCGAGTCATTCAATAAACAATAGGTTAAGAATACGTCTAAGAAACGAATTTGCTGTAAATCAATACCCGTTTCACTAAACGGGTTAACATCAAGCGCACGTACCTCGATGTATTCTATACCGCCGCGAAGTAATGCATCGGTTGGTGTTTCGCCCGATGCTGCATTGCGCTTAGGACGAATTGGCGAGTAAAACTCGTTTTCGATTTGCAGAATATTTTTATTTAACTGCTTTGGCTCAGCACTCGTGTAGTCATCTATATGACCATAAATATCTGATGGTGTATGAATCGCCTCTTTTAAGCCTGCTACATATTCTTCGAGTGAGTTATACATAACACGTAAAGACGATTGTGCACTGTTAGTGTAACCAAGGTTACCCAAACGCAGCGCTGTGCCTACTTCTAAATAAAGAGTACCTTTACCTAGCTTTTTGAATGGTAAATCAGTTGCGCGCCCTTGTAAGAATGAACTACATAATGCTGGTGATGCACCAAATAAAAAGCTGATCAACCAAAGCTCACGCTTAAAGTTACGAATAAGCCCTAAATAGCCATTCGAAATAGACTCAGCTAATGTACCTTGGTTGCCGTTTAAGCTATACAGGCTTTGCCATAAGCTCTCTGGGAAAGAGATATTAAAATGCACACCGGCAATGGCCTGCATCATGCTGCCATAACGGTTCTTTAAGCCTTCACGGTAAAGTGTTTTCATGCGGCCAATGTTTGAGTCACCAAACTGTGCGAGTACAATGTCATCTTGATGTTCAATAAAGCATGGCATACTAATCGGCCATAACAGCTCATCGTCCATCTGCGATAAGGTGAACTTTTGCAAGTCTTTTAGCTGCGCGAGTGTTTGCTCTGCAGATGTACTAACCGGAGTGATAAATTCTAAAAGTGATTCTGAAAAATCAGTGGTGACATGCTCATTCGTTAAAGCGCTACCTACGCCTTGTGGATGACCTTGCTGTGAGATAACACCACTTGGTTTTATCCTTAATGCTTCTCGCTCGATACCACGTTGAATCCCATTAATTGCGTTAGGAAATTGTGCCGTTAACGCTTCTAGCGTTTTATTTAAATCATGTTTTATCAAAAATGCTTCCTCGAGCCGCGTGGCTGTAATCCTAAGTGTATGGGGGCAAAAAACAATTACTCAAGTCAGAAATATCAGTTTCATTATTTACCCATACACTTGAAGCTCAATCTTGCCATTGTGAGTCACAATATACAATTGCTTTGGTGGCACTTCATTGTTGCTAAAACGGTTAAAAATACAATTTAGGCTTTTTCCTTGAGGATATTAGACCTTTTAACTAATATAAAAGACTGAGGCTAAACATAATAATTCAGGCAAGATATTGTTTTAGATCAAAGGGAAGATGAAATTATTAAAAGTTTCACAGTTAACACTATGTCCCCCCTTCCCTTACATTTTTCTGAGACTATAATCCGCACACCATAAAAAAGTATATTTCGAGGACTCATATGCGTCGTGGGCAAGAAATCGTCAATCAAGAAGTGACATACTCAGATAATCAAGAGCTTGTCTCTACCACAGATTTACGCGGTGTAATCACATACGTAAATAAGGAATTTTGTACTATAGCAGGTTACACCGAAGAAGAGCTTCTCGGAAAAAATCATAATATTGTACGCCACCCTGATATGCCTAAAGCGGCATTTAAAGAGATGTGGGAAAAACTTAAAGAGGGCCACTCTTGGCGTGGCATGGTAAAAAATCGCTGTAAAGATGGTCGCTACTATTGGGTTGATGCGTTCGTTACACCTATATATGAACATGGCCAGTTAGTTGGCTATCAATCAGTGCGTACCAAGCCATCTGAACAATTAAAAACCCGTGCGATGGCCCTTTACACTAAAATTAATGACGGTAAATCAATCGCATCATTTCGTGAGAATATTTCACTTAGACAAATAGTGTCTGCGATTTTATTAATTGCAGGCATTGTTGGTTTAGCTGTGGCCGCCTCATGGATGATTGCTATAGCCGCATGTGTCCTTGTAGCACTACTTTTTGCTTTAAATTATGACGAACTCGTAGTTACGCCAAGACATTTAAAGCAGCAACGTGCAGAGTTTGATTCAGTATCACGTTATGTGTATTCGGGCTCGCACCCATTTAGTATTGCTGCCTATAATCAGCAAATGCTGTTCGCTAAGCTTAGAACTGTATTAGGTCGTGTTAAAGACTCTACTTACTCATTTAAAGACATTGCTACCAACTTAGATAAACAATCGTCACTAACCGAGCAAGGTATTGCTGCACAAGGCCAGCGTTTAAGTGATATTGCTACGGCAATGACACAAATGAGTGCGACTATTGGCGAAATTTCAGCTAATACCCATCACACTGCTGATAAGGTTAAAACCACTTACCAAAGCTGTAACGATATCAAACTGCATATTGAAGATAATAGCAGCATGGTGACTGATCTAGCTAACCAGGTAGAGCAAGCAGCCACTACCGCTAACTCTCTTGCTAGTGAAGCTGACAAAATAGGCCAAGTAATGAGTGAGATTGAAGGCATTGCTGAACAAACAAACTTATTAGCGCTGAATGCAGCAATTGAGGCAGCACGTGCAGGTGAGCATGGCCGTGGTTTTGCGGTTGTAGCAGATGAAGTACGCGCACTTTCTTCACGCACGCAAAATGCGACGGCACAAATTCATAGCTCAATTAAAGAGATCCAAGATACGTTATTTAGCTGGTCTAAAGTGATGCAATCAACTAAAGCGCAAGCAGATAGTTGTGTTGATACGACTGCTCACACTCAAACTGAGCTTGCGAGCATCTTCGCACAAATTGATGAAATATCAGGCCTTGCGACGGAGATTTCGACGGCTGCTGAGGAACAACAAGTTGTCAGCACCGATATACGCGAAAATGTAGAAAGCATTAAAGGACACAGCGAAGAGAACTTAAAGCTTAGCTACAACGTGGCTAAAGATGCAGCGGGGCTTGTTGAAGGCTCACGCAAAGTTAACGATATGCTGTTAACCTTTAAAGTTTAAACTTAAATGATACAAAAAAGCCGCATCATAATTGATGCGGCTTTTGTTTTTAGGGCTAATTAACGACTCGAGAAAACAAGTCCATTCTCATCAGCATCAATATGGATGATGGCACCTGGTTGGTAATCCCCTCCGAGCAGGCGCTGTGCTAATGGGTTTTCAATGGTATGTTGAATAGCACGTTTTAAAGGCCTTGCCCCATACACAGGATCAAAACCACTTTCAGCGATGCGGTCTAAAGCTGCATCCGTAACTTCAAGAATGTAGCCTTTTTCAGTTAATCGCTCACGTAGCTTACTTAACTGAATATCTGCAATTTCCTTAATGTGCTCGTTAGCAAGTGGATGGAATACCACGGTTTCGTCGATTCGGTTAATAAACTCAGGGCGGAACTGACTAACTAATACGCCCATCACTTTTTCTTTTAACCCGGCATAATCATTTGAACCTGCTTGCTCTTGGATAATATCTGAACCCAAGTTAGAGGTCATGATGATCACCGTATTTTTAAAATCAACGGTACGGCCCTGACCATCCGTTAATCGCCCATCATCAAGAACTTGCAGTAAGATGTTAAATACATCAGGGTGCGCTTTTTCGACTTCATCCAATAAAATGACGGAATACGGACGACGGCGTACCGCTTCAGTTAAATAGCCACCCTCTTCATAGCCAACATAACCCGGAGGTGCACCGACTAAACGTGCCACCGAATGTTTCTCCATAAACTCCGACATATCAATGCGCACCATGGCATCTTCAGTGTCAAACATGAAGCTGGCTAGTGCTTTGGTCAGCTCAGTTTTACCCACCCCTGTTGGGCCTAAGAATAAGAATGAGCCGATTGGGCGATTTGGATCAGCAAGCCCTGCGCGAGAACGACGAATTGCATTTGCAACAGCTACAACAGCTTCATCTTGACCAATCACTTTGTGGTGTAATTGATCTTCCATTTGCAGTAGCTTTTCACGTTCGCCTTGCAGCATTTTCGATACCGGAATACCTGTCCAACGCGATAAAATCTCAGCGATTTCGTCTTCACCTACTTGGTTTTTAAGCAAGCTCATTTCTTGCATTTCAGCTTGTGAAGCAAGGTCGAGTTTGCGCTCAAGTTCAGGAATACGACCATATTGAAGTTCAGACATACGCTGTAAATCGCTGGCACGACGCGCCACGTCTAAATCAAGGCGTGCCTGCTCAAGCTCTGCTTTGATAACTTGCGTGCCTTGCAGTGAGGCCTTCTCAGCATTCCACACTTCATCTAGTTCGCGGTATTGCGCTTCAAGTTCAGTGATCAGCTCTTGCATTTCGGTGCGGCGCTTTTGACTTGCTTCGTCTTTTTCTTTCGCCAACGCATTGTCTTCCAGTTTTAACTGAATAATACGACGCTCAAGTTTGTCTAAAGACTCTGGTTTTGAGTCAATTTGCAAACGAATTGAAGAACCCGCTTCGTCAATTAAATCTATTGCCTTATCTGGTAATTGGCGATCGCTGATGTAACGGTGCGACAACTGCGCCGCGGCAACAATGGCCGGATCGGTAATATCAACTGAGTGATGCAGCTCATAACGCTCTTTTAAACCACGTAAAATCGCAATGGTGTCTTCAACCGATGGTTCATCAACAAATACCTTTTGGAAACGACGCTCAAGTGCCGCATCTTTTTCAATGTATTGACGATACTCATCAAGAGTTGTAGCACCCACGCAATGTAACTCACCACGGGCAAGTGCAGGCTTTAACATATTACCCGCATCCATTGCACCGTCTGCTTTACCTGCGCCTACCATAGTATGAATTTCATCAATAAAGAGGATGACTTGGCCTTCTTCTTTGGCAAGTTCATTCAATACTGATTTTAAACGTTCTTCAAACTCACCACGGTATTTAGCGCCAGCAACCAAAGCACCTAAGTCGAGCGATAACACTCGCTTGTTTTTTAGGCCTTCAGGTACTTCACCATTGATAATACGTTGTGCAAGGCCCTCAGCGATCGCTGTTTTACCTACACCTGGCTCACCAATTAACACCGGATTATTTTTAGTTCGGCGCTGTAAAACTTGGATAGTACGACGAATTTCGTCATCACGACCAATAACAGGATCAAGCTTACCTTGCTCTGCTCGCTCAGTTAAATCGATGGTGAATTTTTTTAATGCCTGACGAGTTTCTTCAGCATTTGGGTCTTCTACTTTTTGGCCACCACGAATGGCTTCAATTGCAGATTCGATCTTGCTAGAAGTAATATTCAGCGCTTTAAAAATGTCACCTAATGGACCTTTATCATCACACGCGGCAAGAACAAACAACTCACTCGAAATGAATTTATCTTTTCGTTTTTGAGCATATTTATCGCATAAGTTAATTAATGAAATCAGGTTATTTGACAGCTGAACATCGCCACCAATACCTTCAACTTTAAACAGTTTCTCGATTTCTTGGGATAACTTGGTGTTTAACTCATCAGCACTCACACCTGCTTGTGCAAGTAACGCACGCACACTTGAACCATTTTGCTGAAGCAATGAATACATTAAATGCACAGGCTCAATAAATTGATGATCGCGCCCAAGTGCTAATGACTGCGCATCTGAAAGCGCAGATTGAAATTTACTTGTAAATCTATCTAAACGCATAAGGGTTTACCTATTAAAAAATCTAATTGCTTAATTAATGGGTATGCTTAGTGATTTGTTCAAGTAAAAGAAGAAAATTTAATCGCAAAAAAGGCGTATTAATTGCGCCAGATCAAGCTCGCCATACGGCCTGTTTGTCCGTCACGGCGATAAGAGAAAAACTGTGATTTTTCAGTAACAGTACAGTGCTCACCACCATACATTTTGACCACACCTAATTGTGCTAATTGCTGACGTGCTAATAAATAGATATCAGCCATGTATTTTTCATGTTTGGCTGTAAAAGCTTGTTGATGCTCTGGGTTTTGTGAGCAAAAACACTCTCTTACTTCTTGCCCGACTTCAAATTGTAAAGGACCAATAGCTGGGCCTAACCAAGCAATAATATCGCTTGCTGGCGCTTGAAAATGCGAAACCGTGTTTGCCAATATACCTTGCGCTAAACCACGCCAGCCACCATGTACAGCAGCGACTTCATCCCCAGAACTCGAACAAAGTAGTACCGGCAAACAGTCTGCTGTCATTATAGCAAGCGGCTGCTTTACTAAACGGGTGTAGAGCGCATCAGCAGAGCGTAGTTCGCTTAAATCAGACTCTTCATCAATCACGACTACATCGCTGCTATGTGTTTGGTTTAACCACACAGCAGGATTAGGCAGCTGATTTGCAAGTAAGGCACGATTTGCAAGCACGGCTTGCTCATCATCACCAACATGTAAACCCACATTAAAACTATCAAAGGGTGCAACCGAAACACCACCCTGTCGGGTGGTACTCAGCGCGCTAACAGAGTTTGGTGCAGTCCATGCTGGTTTGAACATAACGCTTAGAACTCGATATTTGGGTTTGCTTTAGTATCAGCGCGTAATGCTTCTGTCATAGCTGCCATATCATCTGGAATTGGCGCTTGCCAAGTCATTAGCTCACCTGTAATTGGGTGTGCAATTGATAGCTTAACAGCATGTAATGCTTGGCGTTTAAAGTCGCGTAGCATTTGAAACAGCTCAGGTGTAGCACCTTTTGGCGGGCGCGGACGACCACCATACAGTTGATCGCCAACTAATGGATGATTTAAATAAGCCATGTGTACACGGATTTGGTGAGTACGGCCTGTTTCTAGGCGTAAACGTAAGCGTGTATGTGCACGGAATTTTTCTGCAACACGATAATGCGTCACAGCTGGTTTGCCCATTTCATGCACGGCCATGTGAGTACGTTTTGTTGCATGGCGACCAATTGGTTTTTCAACCATGCCACCTGCTGTCATTGTGCCATTACAGATTGCTTCGTATTCACGGGTGAAGTTTTCACGCTTTTGTAAAGCAGAAACTAAATGAGTTTGTGCCGGAATTGTTTTCGCCACCACCATTAAACCGGTGGTGTCTTTATCTAGACGATGCACAATACCTGCACGAGGCACATTAATGATGTCAGGATAATGATGTAGCAAAGCATTTAATACCGTGCCATCTGGGTTACCCGCCCCTGGATGTACTACTAATCCCATAGGTTTATTGATCACCAAAATATCATCGTCTTCATAAACGATGTTTAATTTGATATTTTGTGCCTCGTATTCACGAGGGGCTTCGATGGTTGTTTCAACACTCACCGTTTCGCCACCGAGTAGTTTTTCGCGCGGTGTGTTTAATATTTCGCCGTTTACTGTGATTTTATCATCCAAAATCCACGTTTTTATGCGTGAACGAGAATAATCAGGGAACAATTGCGCTAATACTTGGTCTAGACGTTTACCGCCAAGGTCAATTGGAACCTCGGCTTGGAGAGAAATTTGCTCTGACATTAGTAACTTTACCCAATTTACCAGTGCAAGCTGTGCTCGACTGGGTTAGAATCGCTTTAATATAATACGTATAGTTTACTCGGTTTTCCTCACTTGGCCTAGCCGAAGACATCGAAGGTAAGAAATAAAATGATAAATAAAATAGGGAAACGTGCTTTCGCCATAGTTTTTTCAGTATCTGTACTTGGCTTAGGTGCCTGTTCATCAGCACCAGACCAAGAAGATATCCAACGCGTTCCTAATAAATCTGCGCAAGCTTTATATGAAGATGCAAAACAAACATTAGATTCTGGCTTGTATGCTCGTGCAATTGAGCTATTAAGTGCTATTGATTCTCGCTATCCTTTTGGTCCTTTATCAAAACAAGTACAAATGGACTTAGTATTTGCGCATTATCAAGCAGGTAATACTGAGCAAGCACTAGCAACTATCGACCGTTTCATTCGTTTAAACCCAAACCACAAAGATTTAGACTACATGTATTACATGCGTGGCTTGGTAAACATCAAAGCGGATGAAAACGCATTCCAAGAATATTTTGGTGTAGACCGTGCCGACAGAGACGCAAATCGTACTCGTGTCGCATTTACTGATTTATCAACACTTTTAAAGCGTTTTCCTAACAGTGCCTACGCACCAGAAGCGAAAAAACGTTTAGTATGGCTACTGAATAAAATGGCACGCTACGAGTTAAAAGTTGCTGAATACTACTATGAGCGTGAGGCATACCTTGCTGCAGCAAACCGTGGTAAATATGTGGTTGAGCACTACTCACAAAGCAGCTACCTTGATCAAGCACTAGAGATCATGGAAAAAAGCTACAACAAGCTGGGTTTACCTGAGTTGAGCGAACACGCTAAAGCGACGCGAGAAGCTAACAAGCGTTAAAATAGACTAAAAGCAAAAAAGGCGCCTTAGGCGCCTTTTTTAATGTTTGCGGTTAATTTAAATTTGTATTAAATCGCATCTTCATCTTCTTCAGCGGTACGAATACGTACTACACGCTCAACGTCAGTGACAAAGATTTTACCGTCACCAATTTTACCAGTTTGCGATGTTTTAACGATAACATCGATAGCACGGTCAACATCTTCGTCGCTTAATACGATATCTAGTTTTACCTTAGGTAAAAAGTCCACCATGTACTCAGCACCGCGATAAAGCTCGGTATGTCCTTTTTGACGGCCAAAGCCTTTTACTTCACTTACCGTCATACCTGTGATGCCCACATCTGATAATGCTTCGCGTACATCATCAAGCTTAAATGGTTTAATAATTGCTTCGATTTTTTTCATTTTCGGGTTACTTATTATTTCTCGATTGCCTCGATTTTAGACAATCCCATTGCTGATGGCAAACAAAGCTATGAATTACGGTGATTAAATCAGCAATCATGATATTATTAAACAAAGTGATTCAAAATAGAGACAACAATGAAATCATTACAACGGGGTTTTACATTATTAGAGCTGATGGTCACGCTTGCTATTGTGGGTATCGTTGCACTGATAGCACTATGGGATAGCTCAGATATGCTTGAAAATGACCGAGCTGAGAGCTACTTATTAGAATTAAAACGTACACTCAGCTTTGCACGAGCAAAAGCAACAAGTAGTGATGCAATTATTGTTGTTTGTAGTGGCAACACTTCAAGAGTTGAAAGTAACAGACGAGTTCCATGCTTAAACGATTGGAGCCAAGGTACTGTATTCGTCTTTTTCGATTCAAACCAAAATGGTGTTTACAACCCAAGAGTTGGCGATATCATTTTAAGAGTCATGGAAGAAGTTCCAGAGAACAGTCAGTTAAATTTCACTGGTGATAACTTTATCACATTTGATACCAGCGGGATGCTCACGTCAAATACTGGAAAATTCACTTACTGCCCTTCAAAAGCTGATGACGATAATAACAAACAACTTGAGGTATTTGCCTCAGGGACTGCTTTATATATTGGCAGTACGACAGATGGCTGTAATTAAGCTTCAGAAATTGACAGCCCACCTTCTCGAATTATAGTTAAATAAACAGCCGCAAATTTGGAATCTTCAAGGATGAAGGCATTTACAACTCTGCGCAGCCTCAACGGAGCGACGTTAATTGAAAGCCTCGTAGTGCTATCAATTATATCACTCCTGCTGCATATCGCCTTATTTGAATATAAGCCACTTCTGGCTACAAACCGTTTAGAAAGCAACATGCAAACGGTGAAAAGAGCGCTGCAGTTTACTCGCCTAAAAGCGCAAACAAATGATGCCTATGTCACCTTCTGCGCCTTAAAACACAACAGATGCAACAAAGCTATATGGCACAAATCGTTAACCGTTTTTGTAGACAAAGGCGAACTAGGTGTATTTGAAAGTGGTGATACTAAACTAATGGAAATCGAAGCAATAAGTAAGTTTGATATGCTGACTTATCCACGTCATTCAGTCACATTTAGCCCAGCAGGTATGCCGATGGGGCTAGGTAACGGGACATTTATCTACTGCCCAGAATACATAAAAGCAAGCCTCAAAGGGCTTGCAATTAGGGTCAGCCCGATAGGCCGAGTTAGATTAATTGATACTGATAAATGCCAAACTGATAATTGATAAAGCTTATTTACCCCAACAGGTGCTTGAATCAGCAGACCCCGTTGACGTTTTTAAACCCGTATCTGAAATAGACAATGTTTTACATTCGGTATCTTGTAATGGTGGGCCTGATTTAGGTGTTGCTTTAAATGCAAATGTACCCGCACTATTGTCTACTTCTACAGTAATGGTATAGAAGTTATTTTCTGTAGTACTAGAAACACCTAAATCAGCAATTGTGCTTGTATATTCTCGATTATCAACAAAGTATTGCTCTTGTTTATTAGCTGCATCTAATAACGAAGTAATTGCCTCAGTTCGAGCGGTACGTTTTACGTGCTCAAAATAACTAGGAATAGCAATGCTAGCGATGATCCCTAAGATAGCTACAGTAATCATCAGCTCGATTAGCGTAAAACCATTATGACTCTTTGTTCTTATAAAGTTCATATTTTAAAAACCTATATAATTGTTTTTTTAGAGGAATTACCTCTATTTGTTCTTATCTTAGATGGCTAACAATAATTATGCAATTAAGGCGAGTATTCAAATAGCGACCACATGCTCTGCCTTAACATGTAAGGCAGAGCAGTCACTTAGTGCATTATTGGCTATTATCGTTTCGCTCTTGCTTATAAATGAAAGTTTGTTGCGTTTTAAAGCCAAAGCCAATAGGCACTGCATCACTAACAAGTTTAATTTTACCATCTTCGATAACTAAACCTGGACCTTGGATCTCCTGTACTTTCAGTGGATTTTGCTCACCTTTGATACCTGGACCAATGGTTAAAAACTGACTTTGCTCTTTAACCTTTTCATCAGTGTTGTCATCACAGTAACCATCGCTATTACCATCAACACAGCTGTCACCTACACCAAAATAAAGTTGAGGAGTATCAGGAACATCATTCGAGGTAGTAAATTTCAAACTGTCATACACCTTTGTACCGTAATGTAAGTGGAAAGCGTATAAACTTCCTGAACCACCAGTTAGTGAACACTGGTTCGCTGTTTCTGTCGCTGAAGCTGGTGTATAAGTGGTGAAATAAGCTACACCACCGATAACTGTACTTGCTGCAAGGGATTTTTCACCAGCAGAAGATAAATTGTAATACCAACCGTGATACTCACCTAACTCAATTTCTAAGTCAGTAAATTTATCCACGTCATCCAGTGAATTTCCAAATGGATCAGAATCCATATTCATCAAGTCTGCTTGTGTAATTGCTGCGGGTACATCATTACCAAGGAATGGTTGAGTTACCGTATTGATATCACGGATCATGAACAGTTGATCGTTGGTAACAGTGCTCGTTGGTTTAGAGCGGTTACCACTACCTATTAGCACAGCATCAAATGGCGTATCAATTCGTGTAGTTACTGTTTCACCATTAACAGATGTTTCTGATACTTTGCTGAACATAGTTCTTGCAATCAAAGGCTTATAGAAAAAGCGACGATCTTGGGTTGAAAGTGTGCTACCTAAGCTTGCTAATTTAAAATGTGTCCATGGGTTTTCTGAATCTGTTGGGCTGTCAGAAGGCATATCAACACGCCACACATCACCGCCCGTATCCGTTGCATATAGCCTATCAATATAACCATCATAGTCAGAATCTAAGATACTAATATCTGATGCAATACTATGCTTACCTAAAAAGCTATTCTCACTCGGCGTTAATGCCCACACTTTTTTGCCCGTTTGCGCGTCAACAATAAAAATACCACGTCCATGAGTGTCGTCTGTACGAATAACATTGTCTTTGTTTGTATCATAACCCGCGCCAAAAATAAGCACAGGTCTGTCTTTGTAACCATCTAGATTCACATAAGTAACAGAAGGTTTAGACCAAGTTTGCCCTAATTCTTTAAAGTCGCCTGTGCCACCTACAATTGGTTGATCCCACAGTAGACTTGGCGAGTCTGGGTTAGTTATATCGAGTCCGTAGTAGTAATTTCCACCGCGTCTTAAGCCAAAGAATGCCCAAACTCGGTCTGAGCCATTTACTACGCCATCACTATTTTTATCATCAAAGAATACTGAGATTGGCCCGTCAACACCATAAACCTTGGTATCTGCTTGGTTATCACGAAGTGGCTTTATTATTTTATACAAGCTTCTGGGGATAAACGCCCAGCTTTCACTTAGCACATCATTTTTATCTTGGAACATGTGCAAGTAACCGGCATTAGTGCCTATTAAAACTCGGATATCATCATTACCATAGTCAATTGTTACAGGTTTTGAATGCAGTGGGTCACCAAAGATATCTTTACGCGAATCCGTTGTCGATCCATCTTTGTCTTCATCATCAATATCTAGGCCTCTTGACCAGTTAATAAGGTCTTCAACTTCATCCGGATCAGCTTCAAAATCAACGGCAGCCTTGTCTATAGTTCCATAATGGAATACAACCCGATAACGGGTAAAGTTAAGCATGCGGCCGTTTACATTTGTTAGTACTTTACGCCCTTCATTTGGCACGCTCGAAGAATTAGATAAATACAGGTTTACACCACCTAACTCAACTGAATTACCATCAGCGCTCTCACCGCTAGGCAGCCAAAAGGTTTTAGCGTCTTTATCGATTAAACCATCTTCATTTAAAGCAGATTTACCATCTCTATCGATAATTTGATCGCCAGATACTTTTAGCTTTTTCAGATTTCCGCGCCAACGAGCCCCTGTTTTAGGGTAAAACATCGCATAATAAATCGATTCGCGACTACGA
This sequence comes from Pseudoalteromonas shioyasakiensis, assembly GCF_022398475.1. GTDB lineage: Bacteria > Pseudomonadota > Gammaproteobacteria > Enterobacterales > Alteromonadaceae > Pseudoalteromonas. Next base: position 37,857 of record NZ_JAKEVM010000027.1, read on the forward strand.
GTTTGGTCAACGTTGTTACTTGCTATAGATGGCGCCGTGAACGTATCGTTCACTTCTCGAATTTGAGTTATGGTATTTTTAAGGGCTTCAGAAAGTTGCTCTGCAGTGTTGGCATGCAGGTACTTACCGCCACCTTCAGCTGCTGTTTCTGATAGTAAGCGCTTACCATTATCACTCATACCAGAACCAAAACCTATGGTATAGACTCGACCTGTTTCGTGAATATCTGTCGTCGTTGGCCTTAAGTCAACCTCTACATCATCAGTACCGTGAATAACTTTTGCGAGCTTGTGTAAATACACCCCGGCAATTTTATCGCTATCACTTAAATAACTACCAAAATACGACTTGTGTAAAGCACTAATATTAGAGTCTTGTTCATTATCAGAGCCAGCTGATGGGTCACCGTCTGTCATATAGATAATGTTAACTGAGTTATCACAGCGTTTTACTTCTTCAGTATTATCAAACGGTGAAATGTATGAATAGGTATATTCAATGCGTGGCTCGTACCAACAAACTCTTCTCCACCCCTTACCTGAGCACACCTTAACTGATGTCGTATAAGGCGTTCCTCTTTCTATTGTGGTATCACGTAGTGCGGCATTAACTTTTTCGCCGTAGAAAAGGCTTTGCCCAGTAATGTAAAGATAGGCTTCCCAAAGCGTTTCGGTCAATGGTGTCCCGCCATCAGCTGGAAGACCCGCAATTGTAGTCTTTAAGGCTGATATATCTGAACCAATGCCAGCAAGCACATAGCCACCATTGGTACTGTTAAAACGCATTAAACCAAAATCAATATCATCGTTACCATCAACCAGTTTAGTGATAGCATCTTGCGCAACGCCTAAACGACTATCACTACATAAAATATAACCACCTGAGTAGCCACAACTGTTACCGGAACTAGTCGAAAAAGCCATACTCCCTGAGGTATCAAAAACAATAAGAACCCGAGGTTTTTCATCTAGATTGGCATTGTGATTGACATATAATTCAATATCTTCAGCGTGACCCAAAAAACTAAACACTGCTAAAGAAGTTAGCAGTATACGTTGAGTTATTTTTTCTAAATTCATCACTTTTCTCCACTAACCACCGGTATTGAGGCTAGCCATTTCTTGGGCAACACCTGTGCTGATCGTTAAGGTATGTTTACTCTTAGTGCCATAAGTAATAGTGGTATCTACTTGGACCATGTTACATGACACACCGGCGGTAAAGTTAAATTTACGTGGGCATGGTAAATCTAGCGCACCATTATTTAGATTTGTCATAGTATTAGATGCGCCATCCATATCATCCATACCAAAACCACCCTCAGGTATCTCAGATGCCTTCATTAAAAAAGCACTATTACCACCTGCTGCCGCTTCATTAGCGATAACTTTTTGCACTGTACCAATTAAGCTATTTTCTGCAGTCTCACGCTCTTGAGCTGAGTTTGTAATTTTTATATCTACACTGCTGCTATTCATTAAAGTCACAGCTATACCTGTAACAGCAACGACCATAATCAAAGCAATAATAAGCACAATACCTTGCTGTTTTCGTATATTAGGAACACTGTTTTTTCTATTTCGATTAATTGAAAAGTTTTTCATAGCAAACCTTCGTGTTGATATTTCATCTACATCTCGCCTAGTAATATCTAAGTCAGCAAAACAAAATCAGGTAAAAAGTATTTTTAAATTTAAAACACGCAACCAATTAAGGCTAACTAATTAGT
>NZ_JAKEVM010000270.1 GCF_022398475.1 Pseudoalteromonas shioyasakiensis
GCTTTTTTAGTTTCATATCTACCGTCACCGATATGAGCAATGTAGCAAGTAAAGTGTAACGTTTTATGTCTATGTTTGGGTCGAGGAAACAGGTGACAATCAAGAGTTACGTCTTGAACTAACTTGGTTAAACAGCATCAAAGCCTTTAACAGTATGATGTTGCTGTGAGAATAGTTTAGCTAACCAAGTTGTTGATAACGATTATTACTTAGGTTTAGCTGTTCGTCAATACTTAAATGATAATTAATTTCATTTAATTGCTATTGCTGAATATTTGTTCTCGGTGGTATGTTTACTTTGTTTTGAAACAGGATTTGAAAAAACTACAATGAAAAAGCTATCAAAGTATCTAATCGTATTTAGTTTGTTGTTCACCGTTGCTGGGTGTTCTCCTAGCTTCACTTACAATAACTTAGGTTGGTTATCAGGGTTTTGGATTGATGATTATGTTGACCTCAACAGTGACCAAGCTGATAAATTTAAGCATATCGTCAAAACCAGCCGCGATTGGCATCGAGAAACACAACTCCCTTTATACAAACGTGATCTTGAAAGCTTAAAGTCCATGTTAGATAAGCAAGTTGATCATAACGAGCTTAAAGCACACTTCGTACAAGCAAAGCAGCATTGGCAAACGCTGGTTGATAAAATCGAGCCTGAACTTATTGATTTAGCAAACTCTCTTTCATATGAACAGCGAGTTGAGTTTGTTGCTGCACTGCAAGAAAACATTAACGATGAGTACAAAGAACACGAAGAAAAATCGCCTGAGCAACATAAAAAAGAACGTTTAGAAGAAAACCTTGAAAACTATAAAGAGTGGTTCGGTACCAAGCTATCTGCACAGCAACAAACACTGATAGAGAACTCATCAAATAATCGAGTCAGTACATTTTTACTGTGGATGCAATACAAACAAAAGCGTTTAGATACATTAAAAACGCTGTTTATGCAAAAGCAAAAACCAGCAGATTTTAACCAACAACTTGCTGTTATTATTAATGATCGTTTTGCATTTATGAGCGATGAGTTAATTGCTGCCGATGATAAAAACCTTGATAACTACGTTAACTTGTTATTGGAGCTAAAGCCTACATTAACCGACAAACAGCGTAGTAACATTCACGATGAGTTTGATGAGCTTATTGAGGAAGTGGCTGACTTAATCGATGACTAAAATTCAATTGGAATTGAGCTGTTTATTTGATCTATAAAGCGCTTTGCCACTGTAGCAAAATAATAAAAATAAAGTAGGTTTATTCTTTAAGCCTTGTCACTGGTATAAAAATAAAATGAAAAAGCTGTGAAAAAACTCTATATCGTACTGATTTTATTATCATTAGTGTCTCACTTTCCCGCATTAGGAAAAAAGTTAACGTCAAAAAGTGAGTTGTCTATTCAAATTGAACAAGCTTTGCATCGTGAATCGTTAGTTGGGGTCGTTTGGTCTACCGTTTCAGAAGGTGGAATTGAATTAGGGGCGAAAGGGCTGGCAGATTTTGATTTGCAAATGACGACAGATAATAAAGTTCAGAGTGGTTCTATTGTTAAAACACTTATTGCCACTGGTGTACTACACCTTGTAACAG
>NZ_JAKEVM010000271.1 GCF_022398475.1 Pseudoalteromonas shioyasakiensis
TAGTTATAGTTTGTTGCTAACTTTATGTGTCAGTGTTCTCTGCAGTGTAATAATGAATAGACATTAGAGTAGATAAGGGAAGTCATGGATAAATTTTGTTGGGAAATTACTGTTCAAGATCTTAATGAACATGCTGTTTGGCTTTTTAAGTATTGTAAGGATGATTCAGTTGATGAAACGATTGTAACACCAGCCTCTGAAGCTGATACATTAAACCCAAATAATCAGTTACTTGTAAAATCACAGTTTACTGATGCTATTGGCAATAAATTCTTGGGTTACATTCATATCGGCTTAGCCGGGATTGAGTATACGCAACCATGTATGTTTGTTGATGATGAACCAGTTGGCTTTTGGTTTGGCATATCAACACCTAATACAATTGATTTACCAAAACTAAACTTTCCAATTCAAGCTGTTTCAGAGCCTATCTATGGTCTGCCTTCTCAAATCGAGACAATTAGTGGTTATGGTTATTTAGACATGTACTCAAACAAAATTTATCTCGATTAGGCCTGATTAATAGCTTTATGCTGTTTAGGATGTATTTTACTCGAAATTATTGAAATATACATTTGGACATTAACTTCTATAAAAAGGAATTCATTAATGAAGATCGCAGCAGCCAATTCAGCACCATGGAATATAGCAGAAAGTGATAATGGCGGTATGCCTAGACTAATTCGTTATCGAACTGATCTGGTACCTTTTATCGCAAGCAGTGATTATCCTCAAAGATTAGTTATCATATGGGAGTACGATGCAGATAACCTTAATGGAATGCCATCAACTGAGCAAAGTGAAACGATGAAATGTTTTGAGGACGCTTTAGATGCGACTCTTGACTCAGATCGTATAGCTGTCTTAGCGTTTGTACTTACTTGTAATGGAAGCCGTGAATGGCATTACTATATTAATCGTGTTGAAGAAGTCGGTCTTAGAATCAATACGGCCTTATCTGAGTTTCCAAAGTTACCTATACACCTGCAGGTTGAAAACGATCCTGAGTGGGAGCAAATTAGCCTTGTATACCAAATCTGCGGTGTTTAGCTAAAACAATTAAATGTTGTTCAAAGGATTTAATCCACGATGAATAAATTAATTATTTCAAGTTTAATGCTTGTTAGTATGATTGCATTTTCTGCACCTGATCAAATTATGCATTGGGGGGATTTAGCATCAATTAATAGTGAATTAATCGAAGATAAAGCAAGAACATTTTTGTTGCGTGAGAAGCCTGAACTAAAAAATGTTGCTGTTAAATTTGTTCAGATCGATGCTCAAATCCATAAAAACGAAGGCCCAACTTTGAATGTGGTGTTTATACATGCAAACTCCTTTAAACCAATCGAGCAAAGTGAACTTTACGGTGAGTTAAAGAATTCCAGTGAAATAAGATATTGTATGGAATTTATCCTCATCTTTTTTTCAAAAAATGGCGAACCAGAAAAATTGGTCGTCAAAGATGTTTTGCTTAGTAAAGATATTGATTATTCGAAGAAATTTTTTTTGGATACATACAATTCATTTTAATGCAGAAACAATGAGTTAAGA
>NZ_JAKEVM010000272.1 GCF_022398475.1 Pseudoalteromonas shioyasakiensis
TTATATGTTCCATCGAATACTTCAAAAGACATTAAAGAATAACTGGGAGTTCAATAATTAGTAAGTCAAGTTCTCACCACTTATATGATGAACTTTTATGATGAACTTTATTTACGTAAAAGTATTTAGAGTTAGCAAAGAGTGATATGACATCATAATCAACATCTGACGAAAAAACTAACTTGCTCTACAATAACCTAAGAGCTATGCGCTTTCATAACCCCATAGACAACTGTGGAATCTCTAGTTATGGCTTTATAAAAAAAGGAGTAGCACGCTACTCCTTCATTGCCCTAAAGCCTCGCCTTACATTACTGTGGTAATACGCTTTTGCATTACCACAATGGAAAAGTATATTTGCGTACAATCCCCTCACTAGTATTATCAGAATGAACTCTGACTACCCAGACATTGAGTAGTGAGCCTGCAAATAACGGCTCGTGGCGTATTTCGTGAGTTATGGTTAGGCTGCTATTTTTATATGCAAAAATAGCTTTATTTATCCTAAGAATGTGTTTGTTTGATTTGCGATATGGTCTCTTTTATAGAATTTTGAGTACGCTCATTATTAAGCTCTGGCTCGAACTCACGCTCAATTTTTTCCTTAAAGACATCATCGAAGTCATTCTCTAACTCCGTATCGAATAAATCATCAAAGCGCTCTGGATTTTCGTTGCAAGGTTGGTCATCGTAGTCCGAATAATCAAAGGTGCCCTCCTGAATATCTTCAAGCAGAAAAACCATCATTTTATAAAACAATACTTTTACTCCACGATAGTTCAGTTGCCTATTGGCATAAACGTCCTGCTCGATAATTGACCAAAACCCCTCAAAATCGGGATTTTCTTGGTTTAACATTAAGTGATTAATTTTATGGTCATTTTTATGAATGATAATGTATAAAGCATCGATTAAGTCAACGAAGTTCAATGTACTTACATATCTTGAAGACATGCTTTCCTCCTTTAGTTAGGGTTAAAAAAACTTTTAACTAAAAAGGAACGAGGAAGGGGAAATATTAAGAAAGCGAACCCGAAGGTTCGCCAGTTTTAACTTTTTTCGATGATTTCTAACCAGTTCTCTTCAGCGTGACTAAAGAAAGTTGTTGGTTTCGTTAAAAATATCGCTTCGAACTCCGCTGAAAATAAATGACAGAATTCTTTTATTTGCTCAATATATAGAAGCAAAAAAGCATACATTTCTACACCATCTAAATAGCGCCCTGAAAAGTCAGAATTTTCATCAAAAAGCTGCTTTGAGATGCTTATACCCAATACATTACCTACCCTATCTCTGTGCATGTATATGTAATGACTAAAACTTAGCTCGATTGAGCCGCCTGTAGACGCTTCTTCAACATCTGCTAAAAGTAGAATTGTTGAATTGTCATCCCAGGGTGACTTACTCGCGCGTTGATATTCTCTAATAAAATTTGACTTCATTTTAATCCCTCTATTTTGAACTCATAGCTAAATAAGCACAAGCTATGAGAAATAAAATGAAAACAAAAAAACAAATAAAAACAATGAGATATGTTNCTTAAACAATAACAGAGCTGATGATTAAAGAATCAACAGACAGCTCATACTTTTAGGAAAAATTATGGCAAATGAAGTTTTAATTAGCCGGTATTGCGAATTAACAGGTGACACAAAAAAAGCTGTTAACGCAAGAATACAGCGCGGTATTTGGTTAGAAGGTATCCACTATTACGTAGTACCAAATATGCGAGAACGATGGGTAGACCTAAATGAAATTTCAAATTGGGTTAAAAACAGCGGCTCAATGAAGTCTTTTGTGCGTTAAGTATCAAGGGTTTTGAGCTGAGCTTTGCAGTAAAGAACCCTTAAAATACAACATATTAGCGGTAAAATAAATAAAATTTATATATTTAATTTGATATGATTTTAAAAAAACAAAACATAAATATGCCCAAAGGAGTGAGCTGTAGGTTCAATAAAAATGGGGTTGCAACTTCAATTCAAATTACATTTACCTATAAGGGAATATTGTGTAGAGAAAAAGTTAACTTTGTTCCTGACTCCAAAGGAGTTCGTGCAGCAGCAAATTTACTAGGCGAAATAAAAAATCAAATAGCCATGAATAGTTTTTTTTATGCGGACTACTTTCCAAAATCAAGTAAATTAAAAATCTTTTCAAATACAACATCCAATGCAACTGTAGAAGAT
>NZ_JAKEVM010000273.1 GCF_022398475.1 Pseudoalteromonas shioyasakiensis
CTTATAATTTTTATCTCTTGCATAAGTCAACAAGCACAGGCAACAAAAGAAATAGACTATAACAATTTGGCTAATCAATTCATCACTGTTTTGAACAGCAAAGATTTAAATAAGGTTGAAGGATTTGTAGTAAAAAACTTTTCGCCAGACTCTCTTGCGCGTTGGGATGGTACAGGCAAAGATCGATATGTTGGTTATTCTATCAACACCGCACTTTTCCATGGCGAGTTGAATGTTATTTCAACAGAGCTTGAAACCTCAAATAATCGTATACGACATATCAGTAAAGTGTATTCAAAAAATACTGAAATGCAGCACGAGGTGGTTATTCTTTTTAATAATGAGCCATTACAAGCAATTACGGGTTGGTATATCGAGGCTGACCCTCAAAAGCCAGACTCTAAAGGTTCATTTACTGAGTCTCAATTAGTTAACGAGGTTAAAGAATATACTGAGAGGCTTGCTAAGAATGGCGCTTTCTCTGGCACGGTATTACTTGCTAAAAATAATGACATTTTGTTTAGCACTGCATATGGCTTTGCTTCACGTCGCTATGATGTGAAAAATAACTTAGAAACGAAGTTTCAAATTGGCTCAATGAACAAAATGTTTACTAGCGTCGCTATCTTACAGCTAACAGAAGCTGGCAAACTATCTCTTGATGATCCGCTCACTAAATTTATTGATAAAAGCATTTTAGGGAAAGGTGATTTTAGCAAAATTAAGATTCGACACTTATTAAGCCATACATCAGGGATTGGTAATATGTCTGGTTATGACGAGATACAAAATAAGGTGCGCTCTCTTAAGGATATTCAACATTTATACACGTCTATTAACACAACATTTGAACCTGGAACACAATGGCGATATAGCAATACAGGTGTGACATTACTTGGTCAGATTATTGAGAATGTTACTGGCGAAAATTATTTTGATTTCATTAACAAAAATATTTATCAAAAAGCCAACATGCAACAAAGCGGAAGTTTTGATCTAGACGTACCGGTCAAGAACACTGCTCGGAATTATTGGTTCTCAGTAGAAACGGGTCAAGTAACTGAAAACTTAATGTTTCAATCAGTGAAAGGGGGGCCTGCAGGTGGTGGATACTCAACGGTAGGCGATTTACATAAGTTCGCCTTGGCTATGCAAAATGGAGGGTTACTCAGTCGTGAGCTTTCTAAAGTTGCCCTTACAGCAAAGCCTGAACTTAATGCGCCAAACTGGGGCTATGGGTTTTCAGTCAGAAACTCAGAAGGAAACACGATTGTTGGGCATAATGGTTCGCATTTAGGTATGACTGCCAGGCTAAATATGTATATGGACAAGGGGTATATTTTAGTTGTGTTAGGCAATTATCAATCTTCTGCATTGCCTTTAGTGGCAAAAGTAGATCAACTAATAAAGCGTTTGTAAAAATTCATTAAAATTAGGGGCGTATTAAAGCCCCTAATAAACAACATGCAAATCTATTA
>NZ_JAKEVM010000274.1 GCF_022398475.1 Pseudoalteromonas shioyasakiensis
AGCCTCCATCTGGAGGCTTTTTTTTAGTCTTTTGCTTTTAAATCCGATAAAATGCGTACAACGTTTTTAAAGGTATAAGTACTATGAAACCCACTCCTTGGTATAAAAACTTTTGGCCATGGTTTTTAATCTCTTTTCCTCTTGCAGCCATCATCGGCTGTGCTGGTCTTATTTATATGGCGATTGGCAACGGCCCAGATATGGTTGTTGATGATTACTATAAAAAAGGCAAAGCAATTAACCTTGAACTCAGCAAATTTAATAAAGCAAAAGCACTTTATTTACATGGCGATTTAAATGTTGCAGGCGACAAAGTAACTTTCACTTTCACCAAGGGTGATGCAAGCAATGTTCACTCTTTAAAAATGTCATTTTATCATCGCACCATTAAAGCCAATGACTTTGATGTAAGCCTAATGAAAAACGCCCATGGCGATTTTACTGCCCTACTCGACACCCATGTTGACGGTGCATACACAGTGTTTATTGAACCAATCGATAACAGTTGGAAACTTAAAGAAGATGTCATTTTGCCAACTGATAAAACGATTTCGATTAGCCCTGAATATAAGTAGTAAACTCTAATGTCCGATAATTGCTTTCATTGTCTTGAAAGTGTGCCAAAAGGCTTTAATGCGACTGTCGAAATAGACGGTAAGGCACAACCTATGTGTTGTATTGGTTGCCAAACGGTTGCTGAGAATATCGTCGCCCAAGGCATGACCGATTACTATAAATTTAGAACTGTGCGCTCTGGTAAAGTTGAACAACTTGTTCCAGAGCAACTCGAGTTGATTAAAAGTTACGATAACGAAGATATTCAAGACGAGTTTATTTCAGCCACTAATGATTTATCAGAAGTACTATTAACGGTTGAAGGCATCACCTGTGCTGCCTGCGCTTGGTTAATCGAAAAACAACTACTTAACTTAAAAGCAATCAAACGTGTTGATGTAAATACTTCAACCAACCGTGCCATGATCCAATGGGATAAATCGGTTACACCGCTTAGCCAAATTATCACTTCATTACATGAAATCGGCTATAAAGCCTATCCGTTTCAGGCAGACCTTGAAGCAAGCCAAAAACAACAAGCCGCAAAAGCTTATATCCGCCGTTTAGGGGTTGCCGGTCTGATGACCATGCAAGTAATGATGTTTGCTTTTGCCATGTATTTTGGCATGTTCTCTGGCATGGAAGAGAGCTTTGAGCAGTATTTTCGCTGGATAAGCTTAGTGCTTGCTTCTCCAGTTATTCTTTACAGTGCCCTGCCATTCTTAACCAATGCCATTAATGGTTTAAAAGCCAAACAGCTGAATATGGACTTACCCGTTTCATTAGCGATTTTTGGTGCTTATGGGGCAAGCTGTTATGCCACATTAATGTCGGTTGGCGAAGTTTATTTTGAATCTATCTGTATGTTTACCTTCTTATTG
>NZ_JAKEVM010000275.1 GCF_022398475.1 Pseudoalteromonas shioyasakiensis
ATATTCCTTTTACTATTTATTGATTAAGATGGCACTGGGCCTTTTGATAATTTTTTACTGTTATGAATCGTAAAAAGCGATGAAGCACCAATTAAGAAAACATTAAGAAAGCATTAAGCTTAAAATAACCAATAATAACAACAGGATAAGATTAGCTTTGAGAGTGAGTGAATTGCCAAATCAATTTTGTATTAATGACTTGCTGATTGATGTTGAAACTGGCGAGGTAGTAAGTGAAGGTAAAGTCCAAGTTATAGAACCTAAAATGATGGCTCTTCTGCTGGTTTTTGCTCAAAGACCGCGACAAGTTCTATCGGCCGAAATGCTTTTTGAAATTGTCTGGCCACAGGCAATTTACAGTCCAAACTCAGTTCGAAGAAATATCGCACTTTTAAGGCAAGCATTGTCTGATGACAACAAAAGCATTATCAAAACACACCCAAAACGAGGCTACAGCCTTGACGCTCAAATACATTTTCCTGATAAGAAAGCAATCACCTCATCTAAAGAACTACTACACAAAAAATATTTAAAACAAACACTGTTACTTGTCCCTGTTCTATTTATCTTTATATTGTTTTTTAGTTTCTTTAGCTCAAGTAATGACATTTCTCTAGAGAACCTTGAGCCAGTTACGGCAAGTAATAAAAAAGAACGCTTCATGCAAGTAAGCCCTGATGGGCGGTTAGTCGCTTATATTCAAGCTACAAATAAACCAAACAAGCGAAAGCTTTTAATCAAAGACCTAAAATTAAATTCACATTGGCAACTAAATACAACCTTAAAAGCGTTTACTTATCTTGCATGGGATAAAAACACAAATGCACTGGTTTATTCATTTAAAGGGGAAGAAGGTATCTCATTTCACCGCTTACTACTGAATGAACAGGCTAAAGTAGTAAATGAAGAAAAGCTTTTTTCGCGTAGTGATATTACTTGGAACAGTTTGTTTTTTATAGATGACCAGCAAAACCTTTATTATTTGGCTAATCGAAATAGCTCCGAGCACAGCCGAAATGTAAGCTTGTATCGCCATAACTTGATAACTGGCAATTATGAAAAACTACTCCAGCCAAGTGATGACTTTAAACCTTATAAACTCGCTTTATCACCAGATCAAAAACAATTAGCATTAGTTGGGTTTAATGAAAATGCAATATCTGAAGTAAAGCTTTTAAACTTAGCGAGTAGCGAACTTACATCAGTCGGTAAAATCGATCATAACTGGCATTTTATGGATTGGTTTGAAGATGGTGATTCTTTGCTGCTAAGCAATGGCAGTGAGTTAAAGCAACTTAAATTAAGCGGAGAACTAACTACTCTGAATTTTAAAAGCTTTAACTTTTTGGTTTATCCCCAAATAGTTAAAGACAAGCTTTATTTTATTGAAGCTAAGTCTGATCAAGATATCTTAATTAGTAGTTTAGATT
>NZ_JAKEVM010000276.1 GCF_022398475.1 Pseudoalteromonas shioyasakiensis
GGCCTACACCTTATACTTATTATTCATATTAATAACGCAGTTGATTCGCTATGTTAACGGTTGATTTAAGAGGCTATAAGTGCCCTCAACAATTTATTCAGTTTAAATTAGGGTTGAATAAGGCAACATCAATTAAACAACCCGTGACTTTTACATTTAATGCTGCTGAGGCAACGGACGATATGCAGCGATTTTTAGAAAAACATCATTACCATTTTAAAATTGACCTAGAATTAGGTGTACTAACTGTGGAGCCCATTCGTGTTTGAGTATGTAAAAGCCTGGTACGAAAATAAATTTTCAGATCCCCATTCAGTAACCTTGTTGTTACTGCTTATTGCAACCTTTGCATTTTTCTACTTTTTTGGTTCGTTAATCGTGCCTGTTTTGGTTGCCTTGGTGATTGCCTATTTACTTGATTGGCCTGTTGCTCACTTAGAAAAGCTGGGTTTAAAGAGGTTTACCGCAACGATTCTTGTTATGTTGATATTCAGTGGCTTGATGATCATGATTATTGTCGGCATGGGGCCCGTGCTTTGGCAGCAAACCAGCAATCTAGTTCAAGAAACCCCTTACATGATTGAAAAAGGTAAAGCCCTGCTTTTACATCTTCCTGAAGATTACCCAAGTTTGATTACTGAAGATCAGGTTAAATCAATTGTTACCAGTGTAGAGACCAAAGCGATTGAGTTTGGTCAGTTGGTGCTATCGGTGTCATTAACTTCGATTAAAGATGTGGCAGCTTGGCTGATTTATCTGATCTTAGTGCCGCTCCTGGTGTTCTTTATGCTTAAAGATAAATTGGAACTCACACAAAGTGCTGAGCGTTTATTGCCTAAGCAACGCCGCTTGATCATTCAAGTATGGCAAGAAATGAATCAGCAAATCATGAATTATATTCGGGGTAAGGTATTTGAGATTTTAATTGTTGGTACTGCATCTTTTATCGCTTTTGCAGTGCTTGACCTTCGCTATGCGGCTTTACTCGGCGTGTTAGTAGGCTTGTCGGTGCTTATTCCATTTGTTGGGGCGGCATTGGTGACCATTCCAGTCGCTGCGGTGGCGTTATTTCAATTTGGTTTAGAAACACAATTTTGGACCATTTTAATCATTTATGGCGTGATCCAAGCTCTTGATGGCAATGTGTTAGTGCCGTTACTGTTCTCTGAAGCGGTCGATTTAAACCCAGTGTTTATTATCGTTGCAGTACTGTTTTTTGGCGGTTTGTGGGGCTTTTGGGGGGTGTTCTTTGCAATACCGCTGGCTTCATTAGTAAAAGCGCTTATAAATGCCTGGTCTTCTAAGCAGGTTGAGCTAATAGAAAGTTAGCTTAGTCTTAAAAAGTATAGAAAGCGCACTTTACTGACTAATTGATTATTATAATTTAGCCGTGAAAAATGTAAAATAGGTTATAAG
>NZ_JAKEVM010000277.1 GCF_022398475.1 Pseudoalteromonas shioyasakiensis
TTCTAGACATTAGTAAAGAAGAATACAGGGATGATTATGCTGATGGTGCAAATGGCGAGTTATGGCAAGTATACGCAAAGCAACAGCTGATTAGTGATTTAGAATCAATCCTAAGTGACGCTAAAAAATACAAACAGTTTAGAAATAGTAATTCAAACTCTAATCAGAAAAAAACTTGGCTATCTCATAATGCGATTTTAGTTAGTAGCCCAAGGGGAACAGGCAAGACTGTATTTTTGCGAAATAGTAAGAGTATGTGGGAGGCTGAAAGTACTGAAAAAGATGAACTTTACTTTTTAGATGTAATTGACCCTACTATGTTGATGGCAAATGACTCTTTCTCAAATGTGATAGTTGCACAAATTTATCAAGAAGTTAGTGACAAATTAAATCAAAGTAATTGCTGTGATCAGAAAAACAGAAGATTACGAGAAGCCTTCCACAAGAGCTTAAAGCAGCTTGCAGAATCCATGGGTAAAAACGGCGAATTTAATGGCTTAATGGGTATTGATAAGGTTCTTAAATATAGCTCTGGAATACAATTGGAGAATAATTTTCATCTCTTTGTGGAGTCTGCAATAGCTATTTTAGGGTGCAATGCAATTGTTGTAACTATTGATGATGTTGATATGGCATTAGATCGGGCGTTTGAAGTTGTTGATGATGTAAGACGCTTCTTAGGGTGTCCATATTTAATTCCTATAGTTAGCGGCGATATTAAGTTATATGAACATATGACTCAAACACATTTCGATGAGAAGGCTTATGATAATTCAACTCAAGATATCCAACTAAATGAAAGCGGTAAAGAATTAAGCAAAGAGCTTACTACAGCATATTTGACGAAGGTGTTTCCTGCTTCTATGCGTATAGGGTTATTTTCAATTGAAAGGATATTGCCTAAGCTCAATATCTTAGATGGTGAAGAGCAATTAACATATAAAAATTACCGAGAAGAGCTCCTAAATCGTTTTTATTTTTTATGTCATAACCGTGATGCGAGAAGGTATTGGTCTGATCCAGAATCAGCACGCGAGTTATCTCAATTAGTGCGTGTTATAAAACCTAAAGTACTTCGAGAAAATAACAATGATATAAAAGAAATTGAGTTACATAATAGCTTTAAAAATTGGGCTGCTCTAAAAAAGAGTGGTGAACTATTTGCGTATTCTGAATCTGCTATAGCATGGTTACATGAGGGGGAAACTAACGAAAATTTTGATATTCGAAAATTACTTGCTTTTAATATTAAAAGACAGACTGATAAAGTGGCTTTCCCATGGTCTAAATACGATGTCTTGGCTGCGCAAATAGAAGCTTTGGACTCTTTGCCCGAACAAGGCGGAAATGGTTTTAAAAATTTAGATTTACTTAAAAGTAGTTTCAATCAAGATCTCACATG
>NZ_JAKEVM010000278.1 GCF_022398475.1 Pseudoalteromonas shioyasakiensis
CTAGTAATAGTCATTAATTTTAAAAAGCAGATTTAAGCCCAGTAACGGATACTTAGTAAAGTAAATGAACAGTTTCTAGGCTTAATTAAATGAAAGTCGAGTTTTTGGGTTAGCTTCTATTAGTCATTTGTGGGACTTTACAAGTCGCAATCATCAACAGCAGAAACAAATGCCCAATACTTGTTATTGCCTACGCTATCAATCTGATTTATTAAAAGCTTACAATCAGCAGGTACCTTTGCTACAGCTTGGGAAACCGAATAATATGGAAACCTTGGCTTATCAGCTCGTATATTTTTTTCAGTATCTACTTTAATAGTTGTGCCTTGTAATTCTTTGACTTTAGAATTCGTAAGGCTTTTTATCTTAAACTGTGGTACTAGTAAGCTAGTATCTATAGGATAATGACCTATATATAACCAGCCTAAAGCTTCACTCTCTATTTCTTCTTGCTTAGGTAAAACGTACCCTAAAACAGAGGGTTTAATCGTTACATCTTTATCTGAATGCAAAAGAAGTTGTATTTTTTGCATACTTTGTACAGCATTTATTACTGCATCAGTATCCAGAGTATCTGTGAACCCAGGTAGAATAATTTCAGATAACTTGCCATTAATACCTATTCTTTTAAAAGTAATTGAGCCTGTTAAGTTACTCATTTCCGCAGATGCAGCTAAACCTGCAAGGTCAGCTAAATCAACTCCTGCTTTAATGTTATAAATCTTTGCGATTATCTTAGCACCCACCCCAATTTGATATTTTGCAGAATCTAATTCATCTTCATCAGGACTACCCATCCAAGTGTGTTTTGACCACAGCATAGTAACTTCATATGACTGACCTTCAGCACTTAAGCTACTTGTTAGTAATTGTCCTTTAGTTGACCCACTTAAACTTCTGATGAAAGTTTCTGAATCACTATTTGAAAGAAGATCTAAGTGGCACTTGGTAGAGCTCTTAAATTTCTTCTGATTAACAGTTACTTCATTAGAATCACTAGCAGTCTCACAAGACGAAAAATTATTTAGTAGATTTTTAGCCCCTTGAGAACCTTGCCATGCTGTATGGGCGGGCATTGGGGTTTCATTTGTAAAATAAATACTAGTTTCATGTGAAGTGATTGGGCGTTCATATTGGTTTACTTCAAGTGGGGTTGTAGTACATCCAGCTAAGCCTAAAAGGCACAAAAGTTTTAGCTCAATTTTCATAATGATCTTCCTTTATCTAGTTTAGAGCATGCATGTCCGAATGGTATGAGGTTCATAAACCAGACTGCTAGCATCATGCATACAGAGTTATAAACATAGTC
>NZ_JAKEVM010000279.1 GCF_022398475.1 Pseudoalteromonas shioyasakiensis
ATATAGAATCGCTATCAAACTCAGCTGACAACTTTTCAATATCAGGTATAAACTCTTCACTTTCTATTATTTTTTCGATCTCATTTAAGCCCTCTATGATAGCGGTATCAGATTTTGGCTCTACAATAACCCCTGAATTTTTGTAAACGAGATCTGGAAGCCCTTTCCAATTAGATACCAAAACTGGCTTACCACATTGAATTGCTTCAAAAATTATTCCAGGATAACCCTCTCCTGGGTAATAAGAAGGTAAACAAATTGCGTCTGTATCAGATATTACTTCATTAACACTAATACCAGATACTACCCCCAAATACTTTATATTTTCATACCTTTCAAGATCTTGCTTCTTTATTCCATCATATAATGGCCCATAAATCTCTAGCTTTAAATCAGGCCTATTTCCTACTGCTTCAATCAATTCGAAAATACCTTTCGTCTTTTTCACTTGAGAAATAAAGGATACTTTTGTTAGCTTACTTGGCGGAGAATTATATAAGCTAAAAAATTTTTTACTTCTGCCTGTTGGGTAAAAAACAACCTTTTTATTTTTCAGCTCTTTAACTTGGCGCTTTGTCTCTACTAAATATATGTCGGAATGCTTAAGCGCAAAATTTAGGGATACCCTATGAAAAAAACTCATTTCATTATGGAGTACACCTCCAAACCGTCTAATTACAAGTTTTTTTTTGAAGGTTTTACAAAGTAATATTGCAAAAGGAGCAAGTAAAGTTAAAGCTTGATAACTAAGATGCAGCATTACTACATCACTGCTTTTTATACATGATTTAAGCTTAGAAATGAAAGAAATAAACTTAGTAATTTTGAGCTTACCATCAGCCCCTCTTAGCCCCCTAGAATCAAGAATAGACAATGAAACACTTGGGTGCTCATTAGCCATATCAATAAACCCCTGAAAAGAAATAGACGTCCCACCTATAGGCGGAGGTAACGTTCCAACAGCTAATAACTTTTTCATTTTATCATCCAAAAGTGAAAGTTTATAAATATGCTACTCAACAAAATTGATTCATACCAAAGTGAAACTTGTATTATCTCATTAATATTTTACACAAAAACTTTCACCATCCCAACTAAAAAAATAATAAAAAAAGTATAAAAACTAGAAGATATTTCAATATAAAACTCCAATCCAAGAGTTGTAATCTTTAATATTGTTCTTGTCATACATCGAAATCAAAACAAAAAAGTGATAAAAGTAACAAACAAATAGGGATATTAATAAAGCTGTAATTTTTAATGAGAAATCCTTAACAAGAGATAGG
>NZ_JAKEVM010000028.1 GCF_022398475.1 Pseudoalteromonas shioyasakiensis
AAAGGCAACAAGCATCGTATAGTTACTCTTGCAACGGAGTTGATCCCACTACTTAGAAATCAAATTTTGCAAGTTGAAGAATATTTAAGATTAGATTTACAAAACGAGCGATACGCAGGTGTGTGGATGCCTAACGCTTTAACTCGTAAATATCCCTCAGCTAATAAATCACTAGCGTGGCAATACTTATTTCCTTCCTACAAATTAAGTGATGACCCAGAAACTGGCGAGATACGTCGCCACCATTTCCACCCTACATGTGTTAGAAAAGCGATTAAAAAAGCATTAAAGCAAACCAATATTACAAAGGTTATTACGCCTCATACCTTGCGCCATTCATTTGCAACGCACCTATTGCAAAGTGGCGCCGATATTCGCACAGTTCAAGCACAATTGGGCCATTCTGATGTCAAAACCACACAGATTTACACCCATGTTTTACAACAAGGAGCAAACGGTGTTGTAAGCCCATTAAGCAAAATTTTCTAGCTATTATTAAAGATGCGTTAACTTATCATTCAATGTGTAGGGCTTGGAGCGTTCTTGATTGCTCAAAGCAGCAGTTAGAGCATTTAACCTAACTTATTTTGGGGCAGGTATGAGTTACGCTTTAAGGCCTGCTATTGGACAAAACGTCCATTAGTTCTTAATCACAAGTATTCAGAGCTACGTTCTTGAAAAGAGGTGTTAAAGTATTAAAAGATTTCCTATAAATTACATTCATTAACTAATAACTGACTTATAGAGTCAGACTCTTTTGATAGTGTTAGGAGCTCATCATCCTTTGAAGGGGCTGTTGAATAGTTGAATTCTAAGCTAGAAAGAGTGCTCTTGATTTCTAAAGAGTTAGATGAGAATTTTTGACAAAATTCAGTTATCTTCGCGTTAACTATTTCTTCGGAATTTTTCTTGTTCCTCATGTATAATTTATAGTTCTCCGTTACAACCTCTAAAGCTGCATGTTCATAGCGTATGGTCGCTATTACTTCACTATCTACGATTTTATAGTCAACAATACTTACCGATATCGGACGTAAAATACGGGCCTTCTCGCTATAGCTTGATACACCTGCTTGTGAATTGCTAATAATGAAATAAGCGCCGAGCTTTTCAGCTGCTTCTTTATGTATCAAATCTACAATGTTGTATTCATTTACTGTAAGGCCGATAGTTTTAAACTTGATAACTCTCACAGTATCAGTTGCATGAGCACTATGGCTCAATACTAAAATTACTAGTAAAAACACAAATTTCATAAATCCCCCTCCAAAGTAAAAAGTATAATTTATTGAATACAGGTTTGTGAGAATATAAGGAACACAATGATATTTTTTATAACTTATTGTAAATAGGTGATATTTAGTTTGGTTTTTAACCGCTGCACGAAATGAAATTTATGAAATGATTAATACAGTTTTAGTCCTTGGAGGTCGTTTTAATGAATTTATTGAAAGCGCTAGCAAATGGGTTTTTTATGCTGACTGCATTCCATGCGTTCGGGAGTGCTTATGGTGCAGAAAAAGTTAGTGTCAATTTAACACTCAATCACACCACTGATTACGATGCACAAGTAATCGAGCATCTACTTCAAAAAAAAGCTGTGGAGCAACTAAAAGTAAACCTCAACACGAATGTTATAAGTGGCAACAAATTATTGCCAAATGTAAGGCTAAAACTTAAAGAGCTAAACTTAAAGCAAGAGCTAAGCACCCTCAATGCAACGGCAACTTTTGAGTTAACTGAAGGCCCAGAGTTAATTTCTAACGAGAATACTATTAGGATTTATGACGAAGTATTTCTGTTTAATGGCATCGAAACAAAACAATCATCATTGAAAAAAAGACTCAAAGAAAAGGTGTTTGAATATAAATTCTTTGCTGATATCCAAAGCAAATTATCTAACCTAGTGACAATATCAGACTATAAAATCAAAGAACCTCAAATTAGTGAAGGCCAAATGATTTATGGTGGCCTTAAGCTCTCAGAAGTATTGAACATCCGCGCTTTAGTTGCAGCCCAAAGTTACTCTCGTAAAAGTATCTCAAATGGAGTAAATATTCGAAATGAAGAGTGTGCGCAGCTTGATTCAAATCTGTTAGATGTAAACCCTCAGTTTCCATCGATTGGAAGAACTGCACACTGGCCAGAATTTAAAGTAGGTGTATCGATGCTAACACTCCAGCTCTTGACTGGGTTATCTCCAAAAGTTTTAGAAATTGATTTTACAAAAAACTTACTACTATCCGAATTGCAAAAGTCTAGAGCGAGAGTAAAAGACTATAATAGTGACTTATTGCCTTATTCAAATATGTGGGATGCATACAGAGAAAGCATAGAGAACTTCAAAAATGTATTAAATGGGCAGATGTCCAATTTATCTGAAGAATATATGGGGAAGATTGAGGCATCACCTTTCAGTCAATATCCGTTTGCAGATGTTAAGCAAGTTACAATGCACCTTAGTTTTGATGAGTTTATTAGTGAAGGGGACTACGATGGTATTGAGTTCAATGATTGGTTTTGGGGTCCGAAAAACTACTATGGAGTACGAAACAGCTATATTAATCGCGTAGATGATTTATCGAGAGGCAAGCCTTACTTTTTTCTTGTGATAGAGATTTCAGGTGTAAAATTCTATCGAGCTGTCCTAGATATTAACTTTACTCATAACAAGCATAGCTCGGCAAAAGTAAAATTAATCCCAATAGATGTTTTGCCATTTTTACCAGGGTCAGAGTTTAATATCTTTAATCGAACAGATTACCGTAAGCTGTGGCTAAAATCTTTGGAACAGGTATCCGTGACTGATGGTTCAATCAGCAATCGAGCAGTCAATATACTGCCAAAAGAAACAATTGATTGTTTGCCCGATACGTTTGCTTTTGATGTAACACTAAGTGAGTTGTTTGCTTTTAGAAAGGGGCAGACTGCATTACTCGACGGTGACTTTAACCCGGTAAAAAATTCACATGGAGACTACGTTGTTAATCAGAATGGTTTTCTAGGTTTAATGTCTACAGAAGAGCCCGCCTTTCCCGTATCTGTCAGCATGATGGGTAACTCGATAAATATTAGCTACTACAAAGACCATAAAATTGGGGATATAAGCGTTTATTTTGAGAAAAAGGTATTTTAATAAAAAAATACTGAAATTCAGTTGAAAATCACGCTTTTAAAATTTTTTTCAATTTTAAGATTAAGCCAGACTCAATATTCTGGCTTTTTTTATGGATTTTACAATTTACTCAATCGGTGAAACAGCGTTCATGTATGAGGTTCTAATGGGCCTTCGAAGAATGTTTGATTTTGGCTTTTCATCTTTGCATATTTTGATTGGTGCTACAGCACTACTTTCACTGATGACTCTTGTAGTAAAAAGTTGGATCAACCCAAACTCTAACCCAGTACTATCTTGGTTTATTGGGCTTTGCATGTTCATGGTCTTGTGTGGTCCATTTTCTAAAGTAGATGTTGTTATTGAGTCGGTAAGAACAGGAGATGTGTATTATGTGAATGATGCACCTGGCATAGCAGCTGTTATTGCAATGATGACCTCAGGAATGTATGGGCTTTCACGAGATTATGAAGATTCATTCTCCTCACCGGATGGTTATCAGGCTGGTCAATTTCTCGATCCTATGAGAGCGCTAGTGGCGCTTGATAAATTTGGATATATGGGCTCTGAAGAACTAGATTCAGGCGTTAATGCCCAAAGGTACAGAATCAAAACATCTACAATGAACTACCTTCAAGACTGTGTAATTTGGGATCTTCAAGTTGGTGGCAATGACGCTGAGCTAAATGCTGACAAAATAAAAAATGCCCCAATGGAAAACTTTCTTGAGTCTATAAGAATTAATACACCATCAAGAAGCACTTATATTCAAATAGACACTCCTGCCATGGAGCTATTAACATGCCCAAACGCATACTTGAAGCTCAAAAGTTACTTTGATAGCTCAAGTTTCAGAGAGATGACTGACAGGTTTTTGCAGAAAGAAAATGTAAAACCACAAGATGTTGAAGCCGGTGCGGAATCGATTTCTGCATTAAGCGCCACAATGAATGCATATCATTTAGCGACGGGAAGGTATTTATCAAATGTTTTTGCTGAAGCTGCTGCAAAAAGTGGGGATATGCAAGGGCTCCGCTCTGAACTTACTTTAATCGAAACAAAGTCTCAGCGACATTACCAAATGGCCGCTGATAGAAACCTAGCTTTGGAGCTATCAATTGGTTTTGCAACCTTCATTGAGGCCTTTGTGTTTTTCTTGATCCCAGTTATTGCAATCATGCTTGTAATGGGTGCTGAAGCTATGAAATCAGCTGCTATGTTCTTTGGGGTAACTGTGTGGGTTAACTTGTGGCCGGTAACCATGAGTGCGGTTAACCTTTTTACTTTACTTGCTATTCAAGGTCGATTTACATCAGTGTCAGCTGGTGGCGGTGGTGTAAGTGCAATCACATTTGGTATGTGGGGGCATAGCATGTCAACAATCGAATCATTTATTGCAGTGGCAAGTAGTTTGGCTGCTGCAGTTCCTATGCTCACTTTATATATACTGCATAGGGGTGTTCACACCATGATGGGTGTATCTAATAAGACGTCTCCTGATACAAATATTGATTCCAAGAAATTGTCACCTGATGTCACAACATCTGCAAATGGAGGTAAAGCAAGTCAAGGTGATACTACTATGCAAGCCAGTGATGTTCATTCTTCATATGGGCAATGGAGCCAAGCTCAACTGAATGGTGGACAACGAAATGATGTAAGTATTAATCCGGGGGGCGCAGGGCCAGCCTCGGGTTACCTTAAACAGTCATCAGCTGAGTTGTCAGCGATTGGCTCTAGAAATACTCAATTGGCAAATACTGAAGCCGCTAGCCAAACATTACAAAAAACTGCCACTGATAGTAAATCTGCTACTTTAGATTCAATCAAAGGGTATAAACAAGGAGAGTCGTTTGAGAGTGTGGATACTTCACAATTATCAGAGGACGAAGCTTTCTTAGCGGCACAAACCGCAGCATATGCAACTGAAAATAACATGAGTTTATCTGATGCATATGATCACGTATTACAGGGCTCGGCAAGCATGGTACCAAAGGGGGCTCCATCAATAGCAGGGTTTGGTTTAGGTGCTGATGCGAAAGCAGCGATCACAGCAAAAGCGGCATCACAAAAGCAAGTAGGCGCCTCAGAAAGATTGTCAGAGGACGAACGTGCACAAGTTTCTGAATCGATAAAAGCAAACTGGGGGAATGCAGTAAAAATGGCTCAATCATCGAGCAGTGATAACTCAGTTGCAAGTAAAGAGGCGGTTTCCCGACAGGAAGCTGTTACAAATGCTCATACAAATATGCTTCAAGCTCAAGCCCTTGAAGCTGAGGGGAATACAGCTAGCTCCGCTTCAAAAGTAATGACGCAAATGAATGCAGGTGAGGTTCAAAACTCAACCACAGGAGCAAATAAAG
Source organism: Pseudoalteromonas shioyasakiensis (assembly GCF_022398475.1). GTDB lineage: Bacteria > Pseudomonadota > Gammaproteobacteria > Enterobacterales > Alteromonadaceae > Pseudoalteromonas. The sequence goes on from NZ_JAKEVM010000028.1 coordinate 5,479, forward strand.
CATCAATCGGTTCAATTGTTTCAACACTTTCAGATGAGCAGCAGCATGTTCTTTTAGGTAGTTTGATTGGTGATGAAGGCTTAAATAGTTTATCTGGTGACAAGAGAAGTGCTTTAATTTCTGAGCTGGGAGATAGGTTCGACTACCACAAAGAGCAGGTAAATAAAGGTGATAACGCGAGATTACCAGAAAGCCAAAAAAATAATATTGCTTTGGCCAATACGGTTACTGATGCAATCGCAAGAATGTCTGGAAATACTGAAGTGCTGTCTACAGATCATAATGGTAACCAACTTCCTCTTTCAACTGGAGTTACAGCACTAAAACAAGCTAATACCGAAAGAGGAGCTTCTGCAGGCTTAATGAGAGAACTAGGTGAAACACTACAAGCGCCGAGCCTAATTTCACTTAGTGACCAATTGAATGGATATAAACCGAGTGATAATTCACATATTCCAAAACCTGTAGATAATACTGGCATAGACACCAACACTTTAAGTAATGATGTAAATAGTGGCATAAAGACTGATCCAACAAACATGTTCAATAATGAGCGTAATGCACAAGTATTTGCTGAACACAAAGAGCAATCTCAAAACGAGGTTAGTAGTAGAGGGGCATCTGGTACAGGTGCTGTTAAAGCTAAGGGTGAGGATGTTGTTTATGAGTCAGAAGATAAAAATGCAAATAATTTAGCGCATGCATTTGGATCATTAAAAGTATTAGGCTCAGAATCTAATGAATTATCTGGCGGTGTAGTTAGTTCTATTGGCTCACTATTCACCTCTTCAGTGGGTGAGGCTGTTACGGATGAGTTTAAGAAGTCTGGTAATGGTGAAGGTATTAATTCGAATCTAATTGAAATGGGTTTTGGTGTTTTATCAAACAATACACCAGAAGCTATTAGAAACTTACTAACTAACGCAGCAAATGGTGAAGGTTCGATTATTAATGGTGAACGCTTATCTCCAAATGAAACACTAATGTATGCTGGGGCTGTTCAAACAGCAATGCGCCCTGAGTCTCTAGCTGCCTTCAATGAAAGTTTAAATTCAAACTCAGCTCTTCTTGCTTCAACGCAACCTAATAACCCTTACAGAAATGCTCAAGAAAATATCTCAGCTGTACAGGAGATGAGAGAGAATGAATCAATTAATAATGCCCTGAAGAGTAGTGAGTTAATTGCGGCATACTCAGCATTGGCAAACCTTGATGATGGTCAAATTGAGGACGTAATTGCAGCCACGAAAGGAGATGAAAGTTTCTTAGGTATTAATGATGCTAAATACGCTCGTCATTTAGAAGCGCTAAATGAGTTATCCCCACAGTTAGGTTTAGAACCTCAGTACAACCCATCAAGGTATAAAGATGAGCCAAGTCAAAAAGGTAGTTTGGAATCAGTAAACTACGACTCTCAAGCTAGCTCAATGGCTGGGTTTGCTGGATTAAATGAGAGAGAAAATTTAGATCGAACTGAAAACAGATCGAAACCTAGTGGCCAAGGTCTTGTTGATGGTATTACCAAAGGAAATTATGACCAAGATGCCAAAGAGATAGCTAAATATGCGTTAGCAAACTTTAATGCAACTGGTGATACATCAGGAGTTAGCTTTAAGGAACTTAATGATCGAAATTTAGATAATTTTAAATCAGCACAAGTTTCTAGTCGAGAATTTAGTATTCCTGACTTTACTAACATCACCCCTGAAGCAATGGAAGATCTGAATAAGATGAGGGATGCACTTTTAATTGCAGGTAAAGATAGCGAGGCAGAAACACTAACAAATACAATTGCTTCTATTACTTCAGATGAGCAAACTAAAAATGGGTATGAATCAAGTGCATCTAAGGAGCATGAAAGCCAAGTAATTAATAACGCAATTCATTCAGAAGGTGTTTCTAGTAAAGCGAAGGAGTTTGCTGCGAACGCCCTTTATGGCACAAGCGATACTTCAAGAAATCTTTCTCATGATGACATGAGAGATCTACTTACAATAAACAACTTACTAAGCACAGCTCCAGAAGCACAAAGAACATTAAGTGAAGCGATCACAACTGCCTTCACACCGAATTATAGTGATGCCGGTACTAAAGAAGCAAATCTACCTGTAAACAGCCTTAATTCAAGCGAAGCCTCAGTGCCGCAACAGTTTGTAAATGAAAGTGATTATGATAAGAGCTCTGTCACACAACAAAATTCACTGAGCGAAACACCAAAAAGCTCATTAATTGATAATAACCGTGGTGAAGCAATAGAAGAAACCCCTATCAAGCCAAGTGAGGTAATTAGTGGGGTTAACAGTACTGGTAAAGATGAAAGCGGGAATGTTCTATCTAAAGAGACATCGATTGCAGGCAATGATTCAAGGGATCGTATTGATACCTACCAATATCCTGGCACAAAAGATGATTCTTATCCGAATACTACAGATTCAGGTCGTTCTTTAGTGGGCACACAATCAGAAAACCTTCAGGCTTCAGTAAGTACTGGCGGCACATTAAATAGTGAGGGTGGTTCTACTGGCATTACCACTAGTCCAGAGTTGCAAAGCAGCCCTACGAGTACAGACCAATCAGAAAACCTTCAGGCATCGGCAAGTGGTGGCGGTACGTTAAATAGTGAGGGCGGTTCAAGTTACCACACAGTTAGTCCTGAGTTGCAAAGCAGTCCTGTGAGTCCAGACCAATCAGAAAACCTTCAGGCTTCGGCAAGTACTGGCAGTACGTTAAATAGTGAGGGCGGTTCAAGTGACCGCTCAGCTAGTCCAGAGTTGCAAAGCAGCCCTGTGAGTCCAGACCAATCAGAAAACCTTCAGGCATCGGCAAGTACAGGCAGTACGTTAAATAGTGAGGGCGGTTCAAGTGACCGCACAGCTAGTCCTGAGTTGCAAAGCAGTCCTGTGAGTCCAGACCAATCAGAAAACCTTCAGGCATCGGCAAGTACTGGCGGTACGATAAATAGTGAGAATGGTTCAAGTGACCGCGCAGCTAGTCCTGAGTTGCAAAGCAGTCCTGTGAGTCTAGACCAATCAGAAAGCCTTCAGGCATCGGTAAATACTGGCGGTACGTTAAATAGTGAGGGCGGTTCAAGTGACCGCGCAGCTAGTCCAGAGTTGCAAAGCAGTCCTGTGAGTCTAGACCAATCAGAAAGCCTTCAGGCATCGGTAAATACTGGCGGTACGTTAAATAGTGAGGGCGGTTCAAGTGACCGCGCAGCTAGTCCAGAGTTGCAAAGCAGCCCTGCGAGTACAGACCAATCAGAAAACCTTCAGGCATCGGCAAGTGGTGGTTCTATTGCTGCAGAGTCTAGTCTAAAAACTGACACAAGCGATGATAATGTGCAGACTCAAACACAGTTAACTGCTTCTAATTCTTCTCAGAAAGGTGAGTCTTTTGAGCAATCTAACTCAGATGAAAGTTCAGTTGTGAACAACTCTAGTTCTGAGAACCTAAGTTTTAATGAAACAAACGCTAGTGAATCAGAGATGGTTAACAATAGAGAAAATTCAATTGAAGAGAGAAACCCGTCTGGCCTACAGCCTGTAGCTGGTGGTGAAGTCACTAGGACCGAGTCACAAGAGGTTGGATTAAGGCAAGTTCTTGATAATACAGAAATGAGCAATGATGCATTATTAAAAGCGGAAAATATCTTGTCTCTAGGTTCAAATTCCAATTTGAGCTCATTTACAAAGGAAGAAAAAGCCGAGCTATTAGATTTGGCTGACAATCTAGAGGCAAATAATTACATAGCTGAATCATTACAAATCAAAAGAACGTTGGAGAGCTAACATTGACGGTGACATTAGAGCAAGCATCAGCAGCTAACGATGTTAATAATCACTCTTTGATTCTTGCTACAGCAGGTAGTGGTAAAACAAAAACATTAATTGAAAAAGTAAAAAACGTACTAAAAATATCATATGACAGGAAGGTTATTCTCGTTACATTTACAAATGCGGCCGTCAACGAAATGCAAGAAAGGTTGGAAATAGCTCTTCCACAATCATCAATAAATAGAGTTTCTGTAACTACATTTCACAGGCAGTTTCTTAACCAAACAAAGAAACTCATGCAAGGTAAGCTACTAATTGGAGCAACATACTTCAACTTTATTGAGAGATTGAAGAATTACATCGAGAATGAGCACCTACTACCGGAGTTAAAAGTAACATTCAGTGACATTACGAGCATTTTGAATGATCAGCCATTAGATGAAAAAAAAGGGTTTGATAAAGACGCTGTTAAGCTAGTTAAAGAATGTTATCAAGAGTTAAAGATAAAGAACCACCTGTATGACTTAGATGACGCAACCAGGCGCGCGGTAGAAGGAACTTTAAATGGGGAAATACCGCTATTAAATTGTACAGACCTAATGATTGATGAGTTTCAAGACACAGATTTACTACAATATGAGTGGATTGCCCTGCAGGGGCGCGGAGGGATTAATCTAACACCTGTTGGAGATGATGATCAAAGTATCTACTCATGGAGAGGCGCTAGAAGTTATGAAACAATGCTTAAGTTTAAAGATGAATTTAAACCCAATATTCATATGCTTGCAAAGTGTTTTAGATGTAGACCTGAAATAATAGATGCCAGTAAAAATCTAATAGAATTTAATAAAGATAGAATTCCCAAAGGTATGGTCTCGGGGAAGGAAATTGGTGGCACTGTTAAAACATACATACATAAATTTAAAAAAAGTATGCTGTTAACATTTTTGGAGAACTACAATAAATATGATGGTGAGTGGGCGATCCTAAGCAGAACTAATGTTGCATTGGACTCAATAGAAGAGTTTCTGATAGAACATGAAGTAGCGTATTCAAGAAACAATCAAACAAGTATTTTTAAAACAAGCGCTGGTGATTTCGTAATTAAACTGTGTTCATATCTTTTAAATAAGTTTGCACACTACCATTTGTCAGAAGTTTTAGGGTACTTAAAAGAGGATGAGAACCTAATTCCTTTAATTTCTGAAAGTATCAAGAGTAATTCTGATATTGAGTCATATCTTAATAATTATGGTCAATCAATTAATGGAACGGCTTTTGAAATGTTCTATTCAAATTATTATTTATTTGAAAATACTCATGATTCTAAAGAGATAAACACCAGAATTGATTTGCTGATTGATTTCATCATAGAGCGTCGCTCAAAAGGCGACAAGCTGAATAAATGCGCTGTTGAAACATTGCTTCTTGAAGGACTCAAGACAAAAACAGGCTCTTGGTTCGAAAGAATTAAGCTTTACTCAGATAAAATTAAAGAGCAAAACAGCAAATCTGAAATTGATAAATCAGTGGTAACTTTAACCACATACCATGGCTCTAAAGGCCTAGAGTGGACTAATGTGGCTATTTTTGATGTTATCCATGAAACAATGCCAAATATACAGTCACCAATCGATGAGGAAAGACGTTTGCTGTTTGTAGGTATGACACGCGCTGAGCAACGGCTCTTTATTCATAGCTACTTAAATAAGGCCGATATTGATGACTTAAAGGATGTGGGGGAGTTGGCTCTATTTAAAAAAGATTACGAATACAGCCCACCAATAACATCAGATGTTAATGATGTTTGTTTTCCAAGCGAGTTTATCGATGAGATTTACTATACTAATGATTAATCTGAATAAGTCTTAACTTTATCTGTCAGATACGAATAGTAGAACTCAAGCAAATCTGACTGTCGCATATGTGCCATGAGCAGACATTGGTAACGCCCACCACAGTCTCTTGTTAGGCATTCGTGATAACAAACTCGTGGTAGCCTTCTGTTTCAGGAGGGTCAACTTTATCAACACGCATAACATTTAATTTAGCAAACAAACTATTCCAAAATTTTAACGCTAAACTATCGTTTAAATGAACAGCTACATGCCACTGATTTGTTTCAACAGGCATCAAATTTTGAATGACAAATTTGGCAATGCCTTGTCTTCGATATTTGGGTAGAATAAAAATATCAGCCAACTCAGGTATTTCTTTGCCAACTATCTCAGTTGGTTCTACGGTAGCAAAACCAGCAATTTGGTTAGAAACGAGTACAAGATAAATAATGCAGTCTTCCTCACCACGAACTACACATTCTAAATATTCTTCATCAATATCATAGCAACCATCTAAACCAACATCTTCTAAGTCAAATATACTCTGATGATATTGGTAAAACTGCCATAGCATTTTTATTGCAGCGATATCGGTTGATTCAGCTTTTCGTATTGTAGTGTCCATTTTATACCTATTTCCTTATGCGTGGTCCGACATTAGCTTTCACTAAAGAGATGAAGATTCGCTAGTAGTTATCTTTAAAAAACATCATGTTATTAAACGATAACTACTCGAAAATAACAACACCTAAATTTTAAGAATGGATTGAAAAAACCGCCAACAAGCTGATAGTCATACGGATAAAACTTCACGTCAAACAGAGAAACTCGACTGACTGCTTATCGCTCATAGCTGTCTGTCAAATGAAGTCTAAACCTATCCACTTAAACTGTAAGATCAGATATGTGCTAGTACAATTAATCAAATACTGTATGACTCATTTCTGGAAATTTAATCTTAAGCATTGTTGACTAAAAATTTATAAGTAATTATATTGAGTATAACTCTAATGGTTCAGCCTTTAGGGTTAATCAATCAACACAGACTATCAACGTCACAACCACTCTTCTGAGTCATTATCGGAATACAAATTTCCAATAATGATTTCTCAATCCACTTTACCTTTTAGGTCTTTGATTTTTGCACTATGCATAACTATGCCTTTTGGTATTTAAAGTGGCTTCTAGCTGTTGAAGTTAAATCTCAGCGTTAATACCTTCTTGGTATTAAGACGGTTGAAGTGATTCTTTCACAAATACCTAAACAATTCCTATGCGGGATACTCTTCTGTATAGGAATCGAAATCTCATTCGATGCGACCGCTATACAGATCTTCTTATTTTAATTTCTGCGTTTTCGGTCAAATGCATAGGAGGAGATTATGGATATCATTCTTATATTATTGGCGTGCACATATGTTGCAATCAAAATTCACAACATCATCGTTAAGCCAATTCTATCAATAGCTAGTTCAAGCTGGGGTTAATTTGAATAAACTAATTCCAACCGATTCTGGCTACAACAATCACAATCAGTTAAAGATTCAGAGTGTATATTGCATTGTATATGACAGGATCACGTTAAAAGTTTTAGCAGCAGCTGAAACACATAACGAGGCCAGTCAAATAGCAACTGAGATATTCAACAAAGACAAAGTATTCGCTGTTCCCGGTGAATTTAGGTTTTCAGATGAGAGTATTTCACATAGTAATATTCTTGGAATGAACCTTGTTAATTTTGAATTCTTTGTTGAAGCAAATATGAGTCATCCACTGATTAAATCAACTTTCACAGGCGAGCATTAGCTCCCTGTGAATTTCCTTACTGGTTATACCTATCCAGCTTGAAGCAGGATGCTTAGGTATAACCAGTAAGGAGAAACCTATGTTTGAAGATACTGCTTTTCATATTTTCGACAAATCAACATCAACACTTACATTATTCTCAGGTGAGATAAAACAGATTGATGTTAATCATTTAGACAAACCAGACTACCTATCAGCTGTAAAGCAAAAGGCCATTTCTAGTGGCTTGATTGGCGAATGCGATTTTGTATGTGAATGGGATGTTTAACAGATAGTAGGATAAACCTTACTCTCTGAATGAACTTTATATATTAGAGTTTATTCAAAGGGTTACGGTGAATATTGCCGTTATTTTTGATTAAGTCGCGCGATATTTTCTTTATGTAATTATATCTACATCAGTTGTGATGATTTTATAACTTTATAGAGGGCTTATTTATGCGTACTGCAAAAGATAATTCAGCAAGGCTTGGTGGTAGAGTTGCGAGTCTTGATATCAGAAATGGTCAAGATGGGTATTTTGGCACTGTGACAATTGCTTGTGATGACGGCTACTTTAAGAAGTCAAACGAACCTAACGGACAAAGTGAGTGGGTTGACAGAACTTACTTTTTTGATGTCAAAGTGGATAGTCGGTTTTTAAAGAGTTTTAAACCAGCTATTGAAGTAGGGGACGAAGTAACTTTAAGAGGAAAACTTGTTCAAGAAAAGTGGACTGATAATGGTGGGCAAAACCGCTCTTCAACAAAGATTAAAGCTATCGAGCTAATTCAACATCTTAGAAAAGTTGAAGTGGAATGTTTAAAAGCCTCTGGCTTAATTGGCAATCAGAACAAACAAAATAGTCACCCACAACAAAATAGTTCTTCAAACTACCAAAGTGCGCCTCAGCATCATAGTCAACAGCAAAATAATGCACAAAACTATCAGCGCAGCCAGCAAGACCAGAGCGCACCAATACACTATCCGCAATCGCAGGGCGGTTTTGCTCCTAAACCTCAACCCGGGGGGTATGGCGGTAGTCAACAATAACAAGCTAGATAAGGTTTCCTAGCCTAGGAATTTGCATGACAAGGATGTCACTTTTGTTTTTTCTAATATTCATAATACCTTTTCGCTTCTCGCGAATAACTCTGCTATGCAGTTAAAGTTGAATATTAGTTACGCACTCTCAACATCAAGTTGAAAAGCAAAAATCTATTTTGTGAGTGCACACCAAGCAACATCGTTGCTTGTTTTAACCTCTGAGGGTTTAACCTTCACAGGTTAATCCTTCAGGTTTTTAAAATTTGGAGGAACTTATGAATAACAAATCAACCGGCGCATATTTACGTCGTCGCGAACGCAAATTAATTAAACGAGCAAAACGTGATGGATCTAACAAGTTAGTTATTCGCGCAAGCCGTTTATATCAAGAGTCAAACCGCGTTTTTCACGGTTAATCTCTAACCTATCTACCAACCCACAAGGGGAATTTTCCCTTTGCTGGGGATGTTCCCTTTAAAAACCTCTTTGGAGGAGAACATCATGGCTAGACCAAAAAAAGCCATAACCAAAGCTCAAATAAATGCAGAACTTGAAAGAAAGAAGCAGTTTAAGCCGAAGCGAACAACTGATCACTTTCTGTCAGTAAATGCAGAATATACGTGCCATTCATTAGACGAAGACATCATAACAGCTCATCGAGCTGGTAAAGTTGCCCCAGGGCAGGATGTATTTTTTGGTTTAATGGATGATTGTTTGGATGCTGCAAGAGGTGAATATTACATTCATTGGTCAGACGAGAACATTAAGGCGTTATGGGAAAGTGTTTTGTATCGTTCACTTGGTATGCTTCGGTATGCTAAAGCGAATTCAGAGATGCTAAACGACGAACTTGAATGGATTTGCTCTGCAAATTTTGATTATGTAAGCCAGTGTCTAGATTTAGATGCTTGTTCAATTAGAATTGCAGTATCACAGATCTTACAACAGTATAATCAACTTAATGAATTACTTGTAACTAACAAATACGCTAAAGCTCTTTGTGAATACAAGCACTTCATCTTAAATGGTAGTAATTTCTCATCGTCTAACTCTCACCTTTATAGTGACTTAGAAGGGCCTGACATCCCTCTTTGGCATGATCTAAAGTTTTAGGAGTTGATAATGGAAATTTATCTTATTCATGAGTCTAATACTTGGATTCTACTTGATGATAATGTTACTGAGCGAAAGCTGCTATTAGGTCAGAGTGATGAAGGCTAGCACTTTGGTCATATTGATGGTTGGCCAGACTCAGTTGAAGTTTGGAATTCTACCAGTTATGCAACTAAGGAATTAGCGGCAGAGGCTCAAGACAATTTTATGCTAGACCTTGCAGTTGAGGATGAAACAGAAGAAGTATATGAAAAGTGTTCTGTTCTAGACTCACCAAACCTTCATCTTTATGAAAAAAGTTATATAGACTTTTTAGAAGTACCATTTTAAATATTAAGAAATCAAACCCATCAAGGGACACTACACCCTTGACGGGATAAGTGTCCCTCAAAAATCTCTTTGGAGGAGACACAATATGAATACTCAAACACAATCAAACGTATCTACAATTAAACCAGCAACTAAAATTGATTATAACGAAATGATAGAGGTTGACGCTCATGAGCGTTTCCCTGAAATCTTCGACCCTAATCAATATAAGATTAAAATTCGTAAACACCGCCACCCTAATTGTCAAAAAGCAGACATGCATTATACGCCGGATGAAGCAACACTTCGTAAAGCGTTAGCATGGTGGCTTGCGCCTGCTCAACCGAAGCCTCTTGGCTTGGTTGGTGAAACAGGTACAGGTAAAACGGAGTTATTACTATTCATTGCAGATCGCTTTAATGAGCCTGTCTTCATTGAAAAAGTAACCGTAGGCATGAGTGGTGAGCGCTTAGAAGGTGGTTATGAATTAGCTGTTGATGGAAAAGGTAATAATGTTACTCGCAAGCGATACAGCCAAGCTGCATGCGGATACAAATACGGTGGTTTAGTTATCTTAGATGAAGTGGATAAAGCTAATGAAGATTTATCAACATCGCTTCATTTGTTTGTTGAAGGCAAGCCTTGGACACTTAGTGTTTTCGGTGAAACCATAAACAAACATGCTAACTGTCGAATAGCTGCTACAGCTAATACTACCGGTGGTGGTGATAGTGATAGGTATATTACTTCACAACGTTTAGACCAAGCATTACGTTCACGTTTTGGTTGGTTAAAAACTAAATATCCAAGCAAAGCAGTTGAGTTGGAAATTTTGGAAAAGAACTTTCCGAAACTAACATTGCCGATTCGCAAGCTTATGGTACAAACAGCTGACTCTTTAAGAACAGCTGCATTAGGTAAAGACCATGATGGCAACATCGATAATGGATTAGGGTGTGTTTTTTCAACACGAACTTTAGTCCACTGGGGTTTTTACATGATGACATTTGGTGCCAATCGTTCTCCATATGAGTCATTTGAATTTTCGTTCTTAGGTTCCATTGATAATGATGAAATTGAAGAGGTTAATTCTGTTGTTCAACGAGTATGGGGTGATGAAATTAATAAACCACTTGGCGAGTTAATTCAAAAAAAGTAACTACCTCAAACACTAACACATCTTCTAACTCGGCTAACTTAAAAGTTGAGAGAGGGGACACAGTGTTTGAGTGCTTTGAAATTGAAAATGGTCGTTTTGTTGGTTTTAGCTACCAACCATCAAATGGTAAATACCTCCGTATTGAAGGGGGTAAAGACCCACTTAAAATTGACGATGTAAGAGACATTAAAGCTATGAGTATGTCTGAGTTAATTCAGGCAACCGATAAGATTGATTACATTAGGAACGGCAATCCTTATTTTCTTATTCATTCGGATGAGAAAATGAAGAACTGTGACTTTGTAAACTGTCGAGCTCAAGTTATGTTCAATGCTCAAGGTAACCTGAAATGCAATAACCCGTTTGATGTTTATCATCATGCCGGTGAAGGTAAATATTGGGCTGTAACATCATTCCAAAATACGACATATGTGTTGTTCAAGAATGATAATACTGAATGGAAATGGGTTTTTATGTCTGTAAACGGTGAGAGAAATGCTCTTGCCAAAAATAAAGAACAAAGAGGTTATTCACTTATGGGAATAGGCCACTTTAATCAAAATACATGGGATATTGAAGTGATGTAACCAATCACAGGTCCTATTAATCAACCAACCCTTTGGGGAGTACTTTCCCCAACAGGGAAGTCTCCCCTTTTTTTATATCAAATTGGAGGAGACAACATGTCTTTATCAAACGAAGCAATCGCAAACGGCAAAGAGTTAGCAGAACAAAACACTTCACTTAAAAATGGAGCATGTTTGTTAGGCTGGCAATTAAGATCGCCATGTGGTGAATCAACTTTACCGAACGCAAAGATAGAACTAGATGGTCAGAAAGTATCATCTAATCAAATCAAGGGGAGTAAACTACAGTGGTTTCCTAGAAGCAAACTGAAGCTTACAACGAAGTACAACAACCGTCTTACACGAACTTTTAATAGTTATGGTGTTAAGTATGGAGACTTTACGGTTGTCCCAACAACCAGATTAGATGAACTTAAGTCAGAGCTTGATGAAATAAAGCGTGATTGGCAAGACGAAGTATCAGTATTAATTGCTGAATATGATAAGTCAGTTAATCAACATATGGCTGAAAATTCGGATATCGCTGCACTGATCCATAAATATGCCTTATCTCAGGTTGAGTTCCAATCAAAATTCAAACTGACGTTTACAAAGCCTCTGGCTATGAAAGCGCTTTTTGATGATGATGAAGACGATATCAAAAATGATGTTGCAGAAACTCTTTGGCAAGAAATTGCTAAGGAAGCAAGTAGTGTCTACAAAACAAACTGGTTTAAAGACAAAACACCAGTTAATCGCGTAAGCCAAAAAGTACGTTCACCATTTAGAAGAATGATGAATAAACTAATTGATTTATCATTTGTAGATAGTGGTATTGAGAATGTGGTCAGTACAATACAGGAAGTTTTAAATAACTTACCTTCTAGTGGCTACATTGAAGGTCATTCATTTTCAGAGTTAACCAACTGGTTACTCGTAATGAGTAATGAAGACACACTTCGCCTTCATGCTGAAGGAAAACCTCAATATAGTACAACACCAGAGCCGGAAGTAATTACACATGAGGATACCGACGAAGCGAATAATTTCGTTTCAGGTGAGTCAAGTGAATCTGCTTCTGAGAGTTCAATCATTGTAGAAACAGCTGATCAAGAAAATTCTTTTGAATTTGACCTAGCGCCTACAGAAGAAACCGATTTTTCCGAGCCTGTTGAGCGTAACAACTCATTAGGTGATTTTGGATTTAATTGGTAACAAATTAAGGAAGCAATCTAGCTTCCTTTAATTCTAAACCCACAGGGGATACTCACCCCTTGTGGGTGTATCCCCTCTTAAACATTCCTGGAGGAGATGCAAATGAATAAATCAAAACTATTAAAACGATTTAGAATGCTTTCAAGAATAATGAGTAACCGTGGTGACATTACGATTAACTTAACTGGTAACAGATGCTATACAGATTACAACAGCATTACTTTACCCGTAGGTGATCTTGAAAACCCCGATTATCTCGAACTTTTGGAAGGCGCTATTGATCATGAAGTAGGCCATCTACGATGGACCGATAGAACATGGACAGCTAAGTCGTATGAAAAAGGAGCATTTTTCAATGCTATTAGAAATGGCATTGAGGATATTCGTATGGAAAGAATGGTTTGTCTGGAGTGGCCGGGTGCCATCTTAAATTTATCTAAGATGGTTACTCAAGGTATTAAAAAGGGATGGTTCAGTAAACCAACTGATAGCTTCCCGCCTTCATTACTGTTACAAGCTGTAGTTGTATATTATGGGCGATATAAAATTAACGACCAAGTACAACTAAAGGAGTTCTGTGAAATTGCATTAGCTTTATTAACTGATTGTATTGGCCAAAAACCAGTACACGATTTAATTTTGCTATTGGATACGATACCAGCTCTTCGATCTAACCAACATAGTTATGAACTTACAGAACAGATCATTCAATTACTTAAGAAAATAGAGTTTAAACCAGGCGATAGCCAAGGTAATGACTCAGGCGATAGCCAAGGTGATGACTCAGGTGATAGCCAAGGTGATGACTCAGGTGATAGCCAAGGTGATGACTCAGGTGATAGCCAAGGTAATAACTCAGGCGATAGCCAAGGTCAAAACTCAAGTGTTAGCCAGCAAGTAATTAATTTTGTAAATAAATGCCTAAATGCCGATGAAAGTCAGCTCATGGCAGATTTGCATGAACAAGTTAATAACGAGCTAGAGAAAATGGCTGATGAAGTAAGATCAAGTAATGATATGGAGCAACTAATTGACTTCAATGCTCCTTTAATATCAAAAAATGATCGTGGCACAGTTGGTACTGCAGAGCTAAACCTAGCTAAGAGACTTTCAACACCTATAAGTCGAGAACTCCATAAAATAATTTATGGGTTAGACCGAAAAAGTGTGAATTTTTCTAAGCAAGGTAGAACTGTTGAGGCAAATAGACTTGCTGGAGTAAAAGCTGGTAATTTTAATGTTTTTAAATCAGAAAGAATTACTAAAGCCCCGACAATGGCGATTTCAGTCCTCGTTGACAGGTCTAGTTCAATGAGTGCTGTTGAGATGAATGGTGCAAACACTTCTGCGCTCGCAATTAACTTAGCAATAGATAAGTTGAAAGGCGTAAATAGTGAATGCATATATTACAGTGCCGGTGACCTATATGAAGCAAAATGCTTTAAATCAACAACTAAAGCCGTTAAAGACAACTTTAGAGTCAGTAGTAGAGGCGGAACACATACAGGGTTAAGTCTTTATTCTGTAATTCGTAGGCTTTCACTACGTGTAGAGCAAAAGAAAGTTGTTTTTATCATTACTGATGGCCAAGCAAGCGATCTAAAGTATTTAGAAAAGTCGATTGAAATGTCGGAACTTCTAGGTATTCAAATTGTATGCATTGGTATAAACACAGGAATGCTTTATGGCTTTGAGAATCAGGAATTACTCAACATTCAAACCGTTGAAGAGTTACCTTCAATTCTAAAACAATTAATTAAAAATAAATTAATTGCTTAACCAAGTAATGCGCCCTTTTGGACGCATTTTAAAGCAAACACAATGTTTTAAAATGCGGCTATAAGCCAAATAGATTTTCTGCTTTTATCTTAATTTACTGATGGCACCTTGCTATCAAATTTACCGCAAGGTAATTAATTTTGATAAAGCATAAAAGCTACTCAAATCCTTGTATTTGTGTAGAACAAGTATCGACGTCTCGTTGTTACTTTGGGTTTAACCCTAGACTTAGCATAAGCGAGTTCAGCTTGCTTGTGTTCAACAAACTTAAATCAACCCATAGGGGATTATTATCCTCTGGGTAATTGTCTCCGCTTAATGTTTCTTTGGAGGAGACAATGACTATTTCTAACTTAAAACTAAATGAAGAAACTGGTAAATATATAATCACGTCTGAGCTTAGCTCTGATGAAATTATTGAAACAGCCAAGAAGCTTCTAAACAATAGACTGAGACGAGGAGCTATTTTTAATAGTCCTACTCAAGTAACTGATTATCTTGAAGTCCATTTGAAGGAGTTAGAGCATGAGGTTTTTTACATGCTTTACCTTGATAACCAAAATAGACTAATAGACAAAGAAATACTTTTTACCGGAACGATAAATGCTGCAAGTGTTTATCCCCGGGAGATTGTAAAAAGTGTACTAAAAAAGAATGCAGCCTCTGTAATTTTAGCGCACAACCACCCTTCAGGTATTGCTGAGCCATCGCAAGCGGACAAGCTAATAACCACTAAGATCCAACATGCACTCAATCATATTGATGTAAGTGTGTTAGATCACATCATTATTGGTGAAAACACAGTATCATTTGCTGAGCGCGGCCTTATCTAACTTAAATTAAACCAACCCTTGTGGGGATACTTCCCATAAGGGGCGTATCCCCTTTTTTTGTACTCTTTGGAGGAGATACGCATGAATAATTCAATTAAAAAGGCAATTATGCCAATCCCATCGTCAATACCTAACACAGAAGTGAGAGAGGTACATATTGGCGGTAAAACGATTCTTTCATTACGTGCTAAGTGGGGACCTTTATTTGAAGGTCAACAACGAGCTCAAGGCTAAACGTATGAGTTAGCCTTAGGGCTAACTCTTCTTTTTATTCGAGGCGACCACCTAAAGCGCCTTGTATTCAGGACGCTTTAGGGTCGTCTTGAGGAATAGGAGAGTTGTAATGATTGAATCAAAAATAGATAAAGTACTTGCTTTAGTTAAGTCAAATGGCGGGTGGTCTTCTGTCTACTCAGCCTACCCAGGACTTAATGAAGCAGTTTCAAAATCAAATAACCACGGTGGTTCACCACAAGTACCATGCCCAAAAACTGGAAACGGAAGAACTAAGTTTCGCCTTTTCCGCGATTGGGTTGATACCGGTGGCGCATACCATAACGACGTAGGTGCTTTACCCGGCGGAATCGATGTAATTGCGTTTATGGAAAGTTGCTCAAAAAGCGACGCTTTAAACAAAATAATCGATATCTGTGGTGGTGACTTATCAAGCATCTCGCGCGAATACGTTCAAAATGTGAAAGCTTCACAGCCAAAAGGTATTAACGATGATGAAAAAGCAAAACGAGTTGCAAAACTTGAGAAGCTATTTCAACACACTATTCCTGCAGCTCATGATCAATCGGGTCGGATACAAGCTTACTTGAACAGTCGTGGACTTAAAACTGATGCGAAAACTCTACCGTATACACTTGGGTATGCTGATGAGCTTTGGTGGGGAGATGGTCAGTCTAAGCCTAAGAAACTTCACGGTTTATTAGGCTCAATGACTGATTCAGATGGTAATCGAATCACGATTCATCGAATTTTCCTGAACAATCAAGGCTTAAAAGCTGATGTACCTAATGCGAAAATGTTAATGCCTCCGCCAAGCTATATTGGTGGATGTTCTATCAAAATTGACTCACCAGTAACTGAAGGAGATAACACCTTCATTGGCGTATGTGAGGGGATTGAAACTGCATTAGCTGTACGCGAAGCTACAGGCTGTCCTATGTGGTCATGTTATTCGGACACTTTGCTAGAAATGGTTAAAATTCCAGATAATGTGACTTCAGTATTAATTTTTGCTGATAAGGATGCATCTGGAGCAGGTCAAGAAAAAGCAGAAGCATTAGCTGCAAGACTACGTAGAGAAGGAAAGTTTGTTGATATTTATATGCCACCTTTAGATATACCTAATGGCAGCAAAAGTATGGATTGGCTGGACACCTACAACTTAGCAGGCCCTAGTGCTTTTCCATTTCGCTTACCTGTTGACATCTCTGTTAATACTGGGGGTGTCAAATGATTAGCGTTTCTGGTCAAGTTTACAATGACACAAATGGAACACTATTACAGACTTTAGAACTGAATAGTGTTGCCCCTACATCTAACTGTAAATCAGGTTTTTGTGGGGCGTGTCGCATCAAATAACTAAAGGTCAATGTCGAATATATCGATGAACCAATTGGCTTTACAAATGAAGGTGAGATATTACCTTGCGTTTGTAAGCCAAAAGGTGACATTGAGGTTGAAGTAACCTTTTAGATTTTTACAACCAACCCATGCGGGGAGCCCCGCTTGGGTAGCTCCCCCTGTTCTTTGGAGGAGCAATGAGTAAACATCATATTGAAATGGCAAAAGCTGGTGGTTCTCAGCTACGTCATTTCGCAGCATACCGTAATGGATACTATCCAGATATGGTTATCAGACACTTCATAGCAAAAACTACTCACTTTTTATTAATTGAAAAATATAGAAAGACTGTAGATTTGCTTGTGATACACAATGTGACAATCGCAAATGCCTGTGAAACGGCAGAATTGCTATTTGAAGCATAAACAACCCTTGGGGGATTACTCCCTCAAGGGTGTGAACCCTCAAATTTACTTTGAGGAGATTCAAATGAATTGCTTATTAGCTAAGCACTTGTTTAAGGAGTGCTTATGAAAAACAAAATGCTAAATAAGATCATGGTTGAACTAATCTTATTAGCAACAATTGTTGGCTATATTCCAGAGCTCTCTGTTAGTGGTTTTGCGGATATGTTTGGCCCGTGTGGTTTCGACAACAAAATATGCTACAAAATTCAAATTCAAGGACTTATAAAGCTAGTCCTTGCTTTTGTTTGTATGTTGGCATCTGTTGTGATAGGTTTCTATATAACTTTCCTAAATGGTTCCGAGGAGGACGATCAAGATGAATGAAATCCAAGCTATTGGTTTGACCTTTTTCATTATTGGTAATGTAGTTTTTTTCGGTAGTTATTTATGGATGCACCACCGAATAAGCAAAAAATAAAATAAGAAAAGACCGTTAATCGGTCTTTTTTTTTGTCAAAATTTGAAGAGAGGAGCTACTGCGCCTAGAACAATAACCAGTAAGGGGTAGACGCGAAGCTCTTCTATATTGCTGAAAATAGAAAAATTTCAATCAATTCCAAGTGTGTGAGTAGAATAAAGTTTCATACTGAGTAATAAAGATTCATACTGAGTAATAAAGATTCATACCAAGTATAAAACTATCATCCTAAAATGGCAGCGATTGCATCGGTACGCTGCCATTTCTAAAACGTTTTTGCCCCAAAATCAGTCAACATAAATACTCTAAAATCTGTTCTGAGCTAGTACATTCATTTTTACTTTGACCCACTCATAAGCGAGAGCTTACGAAGCTCACGCTTAATTAAAGTGAAAAATCTAGTTTTTGTATTTTATTAGTTGCCAATAGCTTAATACTGTTAATACCGTGAAGAAAGCAGGATCGCTCCAACCAAACCCAACGAATATCCCTGTTATTCCTGCGTAGCTTGTAATTATGATTCCAAATAAGTTAGTGATTATCAGGGCTTTAAGTATTTGTTTAACGGCATCACCATCCTTAATACTTCTAAAGAGTAAACTAACCACACCTAAGCCGCCTAAAAATATACTTGTATGTTGTGATAAAAAGTATGCGTACTTATCGTTTATCTCAACGCCATACATAGGCCAAACCTGTGTCGGTAAAAAGAACAAGGCCAAAGCAAAAGCGAAGTAAATACCACCGTGTAATGTTAAAAATACTTTATTATTCATACGACTTATCCTTTAAATAGCGGACCTTGATTAATTTTAGTCAATGGTAAATTTATATCAAAGATTATTCCCCTAACATTTGCAACTCCCATGCTCTTTAGGCGAGCTGTATGCATTTCTAGGTATGCCTTTGCACTGGCTTCATCTGCAAAGAGGTATATACCTCCTCCAAGCTTATCTGATTCATTTTCAGTCCAAATTTTCCATATTAAGCCTTCTTCCTGATTAATTGACTCTGCTAAGTCAACAAGGGCCTTCGACATTTCATCACCCATTGCACCTTGATATTCAAAATCAACTTGTAATAGTTTCATCTTGTAGTCTCCAAATATAACGCTTTAAGCGCTGTGTTATTCATTAAACTTATTATTCACTACAAAATTTGCACAATAAAGTTCATAATATTGTCAGTAACTGTAGAGAAAACTGACAGGTAATAATGCATTGAGATTAAAAAGTACTCTGGAGCAATGGATTACACTACAAGAAGTAGATAAATCTGGCAGCATCCAAGCAGCCGCTGCTTCTCTGAATAAAAGCCACACGACTTTAATCTACTCAATAAAAAAGCTAGAGGCTCAATTGGGCATAAAGCTGCTGGAAATAAGTGGACGTAGAGCAATACTTACCAAACACGCTAAGTCCTTACTCAGAAGGGCTGAAAGCATGATAGAACAAGCTAGAGATTTAGAGGCGATGAGCCAACAACTGTCCGTTGGTGTCGAATCAGAAATAACCATAGCTATGGATCATTTATGTGACCCTACTTTACTTTATAAGCCAATGAAAGAGTTTTTAAAAGTTAACACAACGACATCTATTCAGATTATAGAAACATCGTTGTCGAAAACCTCTGAAATGGTTACTGATGAGGAGGCTGACATAGCTATTATTACTTTGCCAGTGACTAATTATCCCGCACAAGTTTTCTCTCTTACCACAATGATTCCTGTAGTATCAATCACCCACCCACTTGCCGCTCAAGATTATGTATGTATTCAAGATTTGGCAATTCACAGTCAAATCGTTATCAGAGATTTAGGTAGGTTTTCATCTACTTTCGATGGCAAAAATGTAGGCTGGTTAAAAGCAAATCAAAGAATTACTGTAGATAACTTTGATCATGCATTTAGAGCCACTGAACAAGGGTTAGGATTCTGTCGTCTGCCTGAACATATAATAAGGAAAAGATATACTGAGAAGCTGAAAATAATCAAGGTAGAGCATAACGAAAAATACCAAGTACCTTTACATATTACTTTACCTAAACGGAGTAAAACAGGACTCGCTGCCAGGACTTTTTATGAAATATTATTACGTGAAACCTATGCCTTTGAACATAAATAGCTAAAAATTGAATATGATTCTAAAATCTTATGTCCGTTTTTTCACAGAGCAAACCTTCGGCTCTAATACGAAATTGTCCAGAGGCGGGTTATGTATATAACTCGTCTTTGTCCAAAAACGAGTTTGTAGCGTTGGTTGGGGCTGTGATGAAGAAACCTGTATGATACTTTAATACGCAGTGGCAGCCCGATACTGACTTGGTTGTAGAAATTAGTATGAATCTTTTTTTGGGGTTACGTATCATTTAGAACGGTACGAACAGGGTTACTTGACTGTTTAGTATGAAACTTTATTCCTCTCCCACACCAAGCTAACTTTATAACTAACAGCCATGCCAGAACTCTGAGAGTTTGGCCATCTGATAAATATCGGTGCCGTCTTCATCATAATTTAGCTTGTTTTTATGTTGAATGGGACTAAACCAAAAGTTAACCGGTTTACCGTTTTCCACTTTCTTAAAAGCTATTTGAATTTGTGTATTAGCATACAACTCTTCATGAGGATGATATAAATCACCGATAGACTCGTATCCTTCAGGTGTTGTAAACATTACCTTATAATAACCTGGTCTATAGCTGTACTTTTCCTCAATCAATACTTTTACACTGTAAAAATTTGGTATTACAAAGGTTCTGCTATCCAAGCATGACACACTATTATCTTTAACAATAAAATGTCTACCAGGGTGAGATTTAAGGTCTGTATTTGCTTCAAGCGTATCCGGGTAAGTAAATCCACTGTTATGGCCAAACATTCCTTTTAATGACTTCTGTCTATCTTTATAGCTAGAGTTAATCTCAGTACCATTTAGCATGATCACATCGTATAAGCAGACTGAGCCATCATCGAGGATATACGTTTCTAAAACGCCACTTTCAAAGCTTCCAATTGCAACTTTAGAGGCAAGCATTTCCTGAATGTTTTTGTCTAATGTGAAAGCATTACCTTTAATATCTACAGCTTGTATTGAATTAATCGATTCTTGGCCAAGTTTTATATAAGCCCGCTTACCTTGCTGTACAGGAATAACAACAGGGTCATTTATTTTGCTAAGCTGTTCTGCAAAAGGCACGTCAAAGTCACACTTATACATAGGAGGCTTAAAATTGCTAAATGGCAAACACGGAACTTTAGTCTTTAATTGCTCGATAGGTTCATATCCATCAATAACCCTAGTTCGAAGCATGTTAGAGTAGTTCATTCGAGCAATGCCAAGGCAGTCGAATGGCATGCGAGCAGTTTCTTTCATATAACTTATTTTTTGCTGGCCATAATACTCTCGAACTTCAAACTGTGTTTCGTCATCGCTTGCGAAAAATGCAATTTCACGCCAGTTCTCACGCTTTCCCGATTTATTTAAAATTTCTGACTCAACTTTAATCATTCAGATAACTCCAAAATCAAGGTTATAAAATTCGCACTGATCTTCTGATGCTTCATTCATTTCGGTATCTTCATTACTCACTTGGCGGTTATGTTGGCCTAGTACGATAATATTTGCAGGTGGTTCAATGATGTCATCTAGTTTTTTTAATGCTTCTTCAAGTTCTCCACCTTCTGTTGAAACGTACTGTGAAGTAATTACGCAGCTAGCAAACTTATCGTTATTAGCCTCTTTGTAGTACTTAAAGAAATCAGAGTAATATGAAGTTAATCGGCTTTTTAAAACGGGTAAGATTGGATGGCTAATTACGCTATCCTGCATGTCCAGTGTTTTCAAGGCACGAAGAATTAATGCAAAACCAACCCATTCATGTGTATCGTTGAATACATCCATACCCCCAAATACGTTGTTTTGCCATGCATCAAAAGCAGAGTGCATTTCATACTCATCCATATACCAAACTTTGCTTGTACCATTCTCAAACTCTAATAATAAATAGCAACCAGAGTATGAAGCCTCCTGAGTACTATCGCCTTTAACGTGAGATACTTTGTTTGAGCTAACATCAATTGAAAACTTATCGTTGTCATAAACCACTGCAAGTTCATAGCTTTTTACAATACCTTGAGTTTCAAGGTAGGCAATTACATTATCTGTATTAAGTGCAGGAAACAGACAATATGCAGTAGTGTAGGGATGTTTCCTAACTCTTATGTTTACTAGGTTAAGCAGCTCAGGACTAAGAGAGCCGATCAACATATCCAGTTCTTTAATTGTCGCAACAACGTCATCTAGGGCGCACTCTTTAATCAAAGCGGAATAATGAGAATGTGAAGCCAAGTTGAACAATGTTTCCCACTGTTTAATATTGTCTGAAGTAGATTTGATTAGCTTTTCAATTTGAACTGATAACATTAGTACGCCTCACGTGAATAAGCACTTTCGAATTGTTCTTCATAAGCTTGCTGATTGGAGCTGTGCTGACAATCTTGATCATCAAACAACATTGGGTCATTCATAACACTATCTCTATAAATACAAGGGCAGAGAGTCTTCCAGTGACGTTTAATAAGGGTTTTCTCCCTCATTTGATCCACATGTACTGAAAGCCACGCTTCATTGCCCATCGCCTTACCTTGCTCTTCAATAGCTAAAATCTCCTCAGGAGGCATGACTGTAGTCTTAAAAGAACCATCAATTAGCTCAGTTTGACAATAGCCACCGGCTAATTGTCCACGCATTGCTTTAGATAGTACGGTTGTAGTGTGGGTAACTTTTGAATTTACACCGTTGTATTGGAAATTGTCTTTTTCATAAAAAACATTCGCATTAATTTGTTTTACTTTTCCAGAACGGTAAGCAAGTTTAAGAATTCCCTTGTAGCCTAATCCTAATTGAGTCACATATTGGCCTGATGATTCACTATATTCAGTTTTTAAAAAGCAAAGCTGCTCAGTAGGGCAAAGTGAAAGGCCTATTTTTGCAGCTTTTAAAAATGAACTGATTACGGACTCAACTGGAGTGTAAGGGAAGCTGTATTCTACGTTTAATCCAGACATAACGATTTGATAGACGTAGTTTAGCTCTGTATTAAAGTCTAGCTTATAACCATTTTCGGAAAGATAAGCATCAAACTGGCCTTTGCATGCTGTTAATTTTCCATACAATAAATTTTGATATTCTTGAAGTGATAAACTCATAACGCTCACCGTTGAACTTGGATATGTAATTAGAATATTTGATTTAAAAAATCGCGCTTATTACCAGTCAATAACAACGACCTCATCGTTTTTGGTGTATCCATACCAGTTTTCACTATCTAAACATTCTTTAAGAGTTGCAATTGCTTTCTTCATGTCATTATGAGCAATCATCTGGCGGGTACGTTTCATCTCAAAAACCTCGCATATATCAGCCTCTAAATATTCAACACCGATAAAAGCAAACAATTTAACGGGAATACCTGCTAAATTCGCAACATACTTATAGAAACTCTCTTGAACGTCATATCGAAGATCTCGGCATTGGAATCTAAACTTATTTGGATTGGCTGAACGAGTAGACTTAACATCACTGGCAATTGCATGCTTGTTAATGTAATCGAATTTTACTTTAAGCATTAATCCTGAGTCAGGATCTCGCGCTATTACAGTAAGCTCCGCAAAGCCATTTGAAATTAATCGCTTAGCTCTAGCGTGAGATTTGAATGTATCCAAAATTCTATGGGCGTCATCCCAGACTAAACCATCTATTGGTGTTTTATGGGTTATGTGTGACAACGCTCCATCGTTAAAAGCAGCTAATAGACTAGAACACTTATTATTTTCGACCATTTTTACAGCTTCGTTGTAGGCTTTAACTCCAGCGCCTTTAATTATGGATTTTGTAATCAAATCATCAAAAATTAGGGTGTTTGGTTTAGCATCTAACAAGCGCTTAACTAACTCTGATTTAGTGCCTGAGACCTTTTGACCTGCGGCTTTTAATGCGTCCTTTAGCTCAGCACTTGTGTGCAGCGCTGTAGGATACTCAATGGCAAGAGGTACACGGAAATAGCGATCATAAAAACCAATTGGCTCTAATATTAACTCATGACCATAAGTGCCAGTATCAAGAGTGTTTCTTTGTGCAGCAGTTCGTTTTCTTTCCTCATTAGAAAAATATTGACGAAATACATGAGCTGGTGTGTTTTTCGCTAACTCTTTAATCAGAGATGAGCTATGAGCATCTAATTCGTGGTAAACAGAATTTGGCACACCGCTATAAATACCTTCAACAAGATCACCATTAGAGTCCAAAAAGTTTGGATTACCTAAATCATCGTATGCAGGCAGAATAGTGTTAAACCACTCTGTAGGTTTTTCTGTTTCTTGAACTTTTAGATTTGCTGATGCCATGTTCTTGCCTTGCTCTACTTATTTAAAGTAGTAACATCATGTCATAGAGATTTTTTCGTGCTGAACTGAAGAAGAAAACCTATCTTCAAAGTTAATGATGAGAATTGAGCGCGATCTTTAATTTTATATAGATTGCTATTATGGACAATTAAACTAGGAAACTCGATGTTCGAAGGAAAAGCATTAAAAGATATTATTGGAAACCTTAGCGCTGATTTACCTGATACTCATTTTAGTGTTGAAGCACACCATCAAATAACCGATTTATTACCAAGCGAAATGGTCGAAATTATAAAAAATTATTTCGAGGATCTAACCATTCAGAATATTTTGACGGTGGATGGAATAATACAGCGTATAGAGTGTGCAACCTCTACATTCACAGTGGACGTTATACCACTTACAGATTGGAATGAAGAATCGCCATGTGGTGAGTTAAACATTGTCGCTAATTTTAGCGAAAAATACAGATTCATTAACTTGATCACAATAAATGAAATCAATGAATCAGTACCTGGGTTGAAGTTATTCAGAAAAAATGAAAACTTACACTCAAGCACTCTACTGACAATATCATTTGGAGTCACAGCGCAAACTCTAATTAATCAGATAAATTATTTATTAGAAACAACTCAGCGGCTACAGCTGTCTTTATTTGATGAAAAGTCGAACTCCGTAAATTAATTTTAGCCCCCAATGATGCTTTCTGTTGGAGTATATTAATCCGATATAAAGACCATTTAATTTATAGTTAAATGGTCTTCCCCTACTAGGATTAAGTAAATTCGTATACGTTTCAAAAGAAATTAAACTAAATGATATCTAATATCATTCGCGTTTGTGTTATTGTTTCAGCAAAAACTTAACCAAGGATGAATATGAAAATTAAGGTTTATTATTTAAGCATTTTGCTCGCAATTTTTTCAAACACTGCATTTGCTGACTTTTGTTATGATGGTGAAGATATTGGTTTAACTGATTTTTATTGCGAATTTGCAGTAACTGAAGAAACTAGGGACTTTGTTTGCGGTGATCATCCAAAATATACTCCCAGGTGGACAAAAACAGTGAATGTTGATGCTAACGATATTGTTGAAATAGATCCTATACAATCATTTCATTTTGGTGTGAACTGTACTGGGAAAGAAATTGTATACAGAGATGACCAATGTGAAGAAAATGTAAGGCTAACTGTTAATTCCTGTAAAGATACGTATTTTTTTACCACAACTGCTGCTGGCGTCCTTTGTGGACGTATAACTTGGGGGATAGGAGCAACTTTTTGCGGAGCAGTTGGTTCGGCCCTTGTTCATAAAGCAATGAATTGGTGTGATGTACAAGGTGAAAAATTACTACAGAATTGTCCAAATTAATAAAGGGGAATAACTTGCAATATTTAAAGTCTGCCAGTGTAATCGTTTTTTGGCTGTTGGTATATTTCTATCTTAAATCTAATGGCTTCATTGAACAGGATTTCATTCCCAATAATATTGAGTATGTGTTTGTAGGGTTGTTAGTCTATGTAGAGGTTAGGTTACTTGTAATAAAATTAGATAGGAAGTCTGAAACAAAAAAATGAAAAAATATATAACTGTATTTGCTTCCGTTATCTCCTTTGTTTTAGGTGGTGTCACTACCTTATGGTTTGTAAAGTCAAATGAAATAGGGTCTTTTAACACATATAGAAAATTAGATAAGTCTTCTATTTTGGTAACTGAGTCTGAAAGTGGCGCTCCCAAAAAGATTATTGATTCCAAAATGAATACTGAAACAACTCAAAAGGTAAAGCAGCCTAATTCTAATGTACTATCCATTGCGGATATTTATAAAGAATCAAAAAGTAGTGGTGTTACATTAACGACCCAATTAATAAAAATGTTGGATGCAGGTGAGCTAAGTGAGAATGACATACAAAGGAGGAATGAAAAAGGTATTTCCATTTTAGATTCGATAATTCGTATGAAAGGACATGATGCGGGATTGCTTTTTAATAAATTGGCTGAAATGTAATTTGATCTTAACTTTTCCTCAATGCTTGATTATTCAGTAAGGCATAACCCTAAGAATTTTGAAGTTCTTATTAACTTAGGGTTAGATCCCTATAGCCGAAATGATGACAATACAACTTTGTTCAATAGCGCTTTAGCAAATGGAAATTATGAATTAGCAGAATATCTATCAATTTTGGGTGTAAAATTTGAAAAGTTTTCTATAAATAGTGAAGAAAACAGTTTTGATGATACTCATACAGAATCTGTTGTTTATTCATTATTACAAAGAGGCTCTTCATCAAATAATAAACCTGAAACAATAAAGTTCTTATTAGAACACAACTTATATACAAGCTCTGAAATTACTGAAGTTGTCAGTAATTTGTATGAAGTTGAGATCTTTAAAGTTGATGATAGGTTCAAACCTCTAAGAGACGCTCTATCTAAGCAGTAGGTAAGTTTTCAGTGTGAAGGTTAACCTTCACACTGACTAATTGAAGCCATACTCATGAATTCATCAACTACCTTGCTTAGTTGGGGAAACCTAGTTTTAACCTCGTATAAGTACATCAAAAGCTTTTGATTGTTGGTTTCACAATTTAGATAAAAAGGTATGGTTATTAGGTAGTCAGCAAGTGCTGGGGGGACGATTTCAACATGACCGGCACTGTTACGAAGCTCAAAAAACTCTAAGTCACTAACAGCAGAAATGTTAAGCTCATTTAGTTCATCACTTTTGCTCTTTACATACTCAATATCTGCCTTCATTGCCCAAAAAGGTACCCAAGCTGAGTTGCTGAAGTTATTTATAAGTTTTTTATAATCACATTTTTCAGTCAGGCTACAATCTAAGAATTCTAAATTAGCTTCGTTGATGTCATAAGGTAATGATTTTACAGCCTCAAAACTGTCTTTTATGACACCAGTCTCTTCAGTAGAGGCAAACTTTATACGATGAAGCCAATATAAAACTAAACCATCAGCATACTCGCTGCTTAAACTTTTAAGGTTTATTCCAGCATAACTCTCAACAGGAATAAATTGGCCGTTCCAAGTAACCGGTTCAGAGAACAGAAATGTACCTTTGTTAAGCTTGTCATTAAAGTGATCGATAATAGTTGAGTAGTCAAAAGTTGGCTCTACACTAGAGTTGTCAGCGGGGTGACGTAATTGCAAATAAACTATTGATAAAATAGAGCAAAGTAAAATGGCAATGATAAACCACTTTGAGTTTTGATATTTTGAGTATTTATTCAGGTTTGTAAACATAAAAGCCTCCATATGTATGCTTAATAATGTACAGATATACGCAACATATAGAGGCAAAAAAAAATCTAATATTTTTAAAAAATTACTTTTTATTTTGAGGTTGCTCAGCTTTTCGTAGCTCTACCTCTTTTTTGATTTCAAGCTCTTTAAGCTCAACATCACGCTGGTGAGTGGCTTGAATTGCTTTTTGTTCATCGCTCTTTCTATTCTGCAGTCGCTTTTCAAGTTCATCGAATGCAACAGACATTTTCTCTTCTACTGTTCTAGCACGCAAAGACTGTATTGCTCGGTTATATTCTTCATAAGGCATTTTTACAAGAACATATGCATTTGCTACTCCATCAACATTATACAATTCACGTTTTACTCTCTGCGCACCGGCAACACTAACTTCTTCGACAATTGAATCAATAAGCATATTAATTTGAGTCTCTAAGTTTGAATCTAGAGTCTGGTTTTCATATGAACGCTCTTGGCCAGAGATAAGCTGTTTAAAGCTCTTTGCTACATCAAATTTAGCTCTAAGCTCGGCTGCTTTTAATGCAAAAGGAGGTTTGTTTGATGAACCGTATCCAACGCCAAAAACACCTGTTGAGTCAGATTGTGGTACATCTAAGTACCAATCTGGAATACTATTAATGAGTTGGTCCATTTTCTCGGTTTTTTTATCAACTTGCTTTTGGTGAGCAACTTCTATCTGTTCAATTTTTTCATGAATACCGTTATTAGAACATGCTGAAACTGTTAGTACAGTGATCGCGATTAATAGGTGACGTTTTAAAGTTTTCATGCATTTCTCCAAATTTGAATTTCAAAAGTAACGATACAGGATGTTTAAAAACGCGCATTTTTGAAAAAATTTAAATTTGATAAATCAGCAGGTCAGCATTTATGATCCGTATAAACTCCAAATTTGTAGGGTTATTGAAGAAACTAAAGGATTTTTGCATGAACAAATTCGCCATATTGTTTGGGTTGTCATTTATTTTGCCCAGCAAAGTACTTGCTGTAAGTGGCGGAGGGAACTAAGGCGGCCCAGCATATGAAAGTTGGCAAGGGTTGATTATTAAAGATGAAAATCGTTGCTCTGCGTATGATAAAAAGGCGGATTATGATTATGACCAGAATGTAGAAGATGCCATTGTTGCAAGTATGAATGGGCAAGTTTATGGACCATATACAGGTAGCTATTTTGAATCAGATTCCGAAACCGATATAGAACACATTGTTGCCACTTCTGAGGCTCATGACTCAGGCTTGTGCTCAGCTCCTGTCAGTATAAGAAAAGCCTTCGCCTCTGACTTACTGAATTTAACCCTTGCTTCACCTAAAGTTAATCGATGTAGTAAAACAGGTAAGTGCGGCTTTGATGCCGGTGAGTGGTTGCCAGAAGAAAATAAATGCTGGTTCGTAAATCGCATTGTTCAAGTTAAGCAAAAATATAAATTGAGTATAGATTTAAATGAATATCACGCATTAATGTACTAGTACAGATATGATATACCACAGCAAAGTTAAATCTTTGCAGCCTACTACTTATGATACGTCCTATCCAACTGGTGCCTTGTCAATTTATGATGATAACCAAAATGGTAAAATTAGCTGCAAAGAAGCAAGAAACCATAAAATAACGCCTGTCTATAGTGGTCACCCAGCCTATCCGTATATGAATGATGGCGATGGCGATGGAGTTGTTTGTAGATGATATTGTAGTCTAAGAAAGGCGGTATATTTTTTCAAAACACACTTGTACAGCCCTTCTTAACTAAAAGAGCGATAGAAAGAAGAAATACGAGGGATAGATGATATTAGAATTTTAAAAACTCATAATGTTTAAAATTTTAAAAATTGATCGTAGAATTAAAAGATATGTGTCAGACACTTTAAACAAATGTCCCAAGATAAATACGTATCAATTACAGAAGCAGCAAGATATGCTCGAGAGAAAAAGTTATCTTCAATTAAAGAATGGCTTGAGGCCAGTGAGGGTGATGAATTTCCAGAGTCTATGCCTAAGCGCCCACCAAATGTATATGGCTGTAAATGGTCAGAAGTTTTAGCTCCTAAAAATTCACCTGGTTGTGGACGATTCGTTGAGTTTCATGAAGCTTGTCGAATTGCTCGGACATTGGGTGTTGAGACGATGACACAATTTAGGGAATTGAGTAAAGAGGGTGGTAGGCCTGCTAATATACCATCAAATCCAAACCTTCATTACAAAAGTGAATGGAAAGGTTGGGTTCATTTCTTAACTGGAAAAACTGAGTAAAGATTTCAGCTATTATTAGTATTAATCTTCAAATTTTTTCAAATCTGTTCATTTTTTAAAACTGTAATAGCATTGTGATAGCCGAATGCATTATATGCTTACCATTACATCCCCTCAAAAATAATTGCTACCGAAAAGACGGTATAACTGTGAAAGGATAAATGCTCCTTAACCTTTAATGGCTATTCTGTCTCTTAAGTTACCCTTTCACTTAACAACGTTTATAAATTGGTGGCATTTTTTATAAAAATCACTTTTTTTTTAGGTAAATTTCATTTTCCAAGCTGCTTTAATTAAGAAATTAACTTCAGTGGAGATCAAAATGATTTTGCATAGGTTTTTACTATTTCTATTTGTATTTTCCCCCCTTGCAGCGTTATCAGGACAAGAGGTGACTGTTGATACAGTAAATACACTCTCATCTAATCAACTATTAAAAAGCAGATTTAATGAACCACTCTCTATTATTCGTATACCACCCCTTTATACGGCTGAAGGTAACGTAGCCTATGGAGAGCAAGAAGTAAGCTTTAAGCTCCATGATACTGCCCCTAATGCTGTGATTGTGAATGAGCAAAAAGTAGTTAAGGGGCAGATTATAGACTTTTTGAAAGAGGTTAATGCCGATGGAGGTTTGGATATACCAATATACCCAGCTGCCACCGGTTATACTGGTGAAGCGCATTACACTATAACAGTAAGTGTAAAAGGAGCTAGCTGCCCTGAAGATTATTTATTTTCCGATGGTTTGTGCTCAAAAACGCTTATAATTGATGCTACAAACATCTGTCCTGCTGGTTATGACTATTTGAAGACAGAAGATAAATGCTCTCAAAGAGCTTAATGAACCGGCATTAGTTACTTGCTCAGAAGGTTCTGAGAATTTAGATGGCGTTTGCATTACATCAACTGTTATAAATCCAATCGTATCTTGCCCTAGTGTATGGTCTGAAAAGTACAAGGTGTGCTTTTCAAAGGTGCAGGATTACCCTGGGGAGGCTTATTGTGCTCATGATGAACGAGTGTATCTAATCGAAGATACAGAGAATAAAAAGCCTAACCATGAAAGCATATGTGTTTCTCATGGCCTGCTTGATACAAATGATGCCGAGTATGAACCTTGCACAGCAGGATATACCTTACATAAGTGGGGGGAAGGTGAGTGCACTGACTCAAGAGCTTACTCTGTTGATGTTGAAACCGCGAAATCTTCGGTTGATTGGTGTGAGGGAGATGGGCTTGAGTATTATGATAATCAGAATTATCTATGCATTTTTAAGAACCCATATATGTATAAAGCTAATGTCCGTTATGAGTGTGTGGTGGGCGAATACATTGATGGAAATTGCGTTAACCCTTCAAACTACCAAGAACCCAGCTATATGTGTAAGCATGGTGGAGCATATCAGGAAATTAGCTGGGATCTTGATGGAAACCCCCAGTTAAATGTGTGTGTAAATAGAGAGCAGATAGATGGAGACTCTATATACTCATGCCCTGAAAATGCGGAGCTGAACGGAAATAAATGTATTGCCATTACTGAGTCTGAACCAGCCTATAGTTGCCCTGATGATTATGTTTTTTTAGATCAATCTTGCAAGTTGACTCAGACCGCTCATAGCCAAAAGGCTTGTCCAACTGGATGGCAGTTGCATGGTGATAGCTGCATGACTGTAGAATCTTTCGCGCCTTAACTTTTTATGCGGGTCCGAGAACCCGCAAATCTTATATTCAGTTATAAAAATTCACTAAAGTTTCCCTGAATTATCTGTCAAAAATAGTTTTTTTTCAGGCATTTCTAAAATCCATTTCAAGTAAATTAATAAGCTCAACTTAATAGATTTTCAAATTTGGACCAAATTCAAAAAGGAATTCTATTTAGAATAACAACTTACTTTGGGTTCTAAAATGCTATTTCGTAAACTATTACTACTAGCCTTGGTATATATATCTTTCAGCACTAAAGCTGAAACCACAGTAAATGTTGATCCTGTAAACACCTTGTCTTCTAAAAGCTTACTAAGTAGTAAAACTGATGAGCCGTTTACAATAATAAAGGTACCAACATTGTACACCTTGGACGGAAATAAGGCTTTTGGTGAACAGCAGATCACATTTAAGTTACATAGTGACGCACCAAGCTCTGTTGTTGTAAATGGAATTACTGTAACAAAAGGGCAAACTGTTCAATTTGACAAGGCTGTTAACTCAGCTGGCGGTCTAGATATTCCAATTTACCCAGGGGTAGTTGGATCATCAGGAGCTGCAAATTATACTATCACTCTAAGTGTCAAAGGGGCAACATGTCCTGAAGGTTACATTTTATCTGGCGGAATGTGTTACAGAACCACGACTCAACCAGCAATTAAAGTATGTCCATCAGGTTATTTGTACAGTCTCAATTCGGGTGATTGTTCTAAAACATATACAGTAGACGCTACTAAGAACTGCCCTGCAGGTACAACTTATTCAAACGGTTTATGTCTAGGTTCATCTAGCTCGCCAGCAAGTTCATCATGTCCGGCTGGGTATACGCGCTTAGGAAGCAGCTGTTATAAAGACACTCAAATTGACGCTACTAAGAATTGCCCAACTGGTACCACATACTCAAATGGTTTATGTCTAGGTTCATCTAGTTCGCCAGCAAGTTCATCATGCCCGGCTGGGTATACGCGCTCAGGAAGCAGCTGTTACAAAGATACTCAAATTGACGCTACTAAGAATTGCCCAACTGGTACCACATACTCAAATGGTTTATGTCTAGGTTCATCTAGCTCGCCTGCAAGTTCATCCTGCCCTGCAGGATATATGCGTTCTGGTAATAGTTGTTATAAAGATGTACAAATTGATGCATCCAAAAACTGCCCTTCTGGATATAATGTATCAGGTAGTCAGTGTAGGAAAGTGGAGCAAACGGATTTTATCTACATGCCATGCAAGCCTAGTTATGAAGAGGCTGGCCCAACTTTTTATTGCCCAAATGGAAGTTCATACGATCCAAATTCAACGAATTGTACACTAACGAATAACTCAGGTTCACAATGTGCGTTAACAAAATATGAGGGGGGCAAGTATGTATGCGGTTCTGGTGAAACCTTAATTCCTTCAGCCAATCCAACTTGTCAAAAAAAGAATGGGCAAACAGTTCCTGCATCATTTATATGTCCAGCAGGAACCGTTGACACAGGTTCTGGTGTATGGCGATGTATGTCAAATACATCTTATGCAGCTGATAAATATTGTCCAAGTGGATATACTAATGGCGGTGCTAGCTGCGAAAAAATACAAACTACGAGCATCACTTACTCTTGTCCATCACAATACAGTTTGTCAGGGTCAAAATGTAATAAGAGAGAGAGTGCTAGCTTGGTTTACTCATGTCCGACTGGTGGCTCACTAAATGGCACTAGCTGCGTTAGCTCTACATCTACCGCTGTGACTTACTCTTGTCCGTCACAATATAGTTTGTCAGGGTCGAAATGTAATAAGAGAGAGAATGCGAGTTTAGTTTACTCATGTCCGGCTGGTGGCTCACTAAGTGGCACTAGCTGCGTTAGCTCTACATCTACCGCTGTGACTTATTCTTGCCCGTCACAATATAGTTTGTCAGGGTTGAAATGTAATAAGAGAGAGAATGCGAGTTTAGTTTACTCATGTCCGGCTGGTGGCTCACTAAGTGGCACTAGCTGCGTTAGCTCCACATCTACCGCTGTAACTTACTCTTGCCCAACAGATTATATTTTATCAGGGGGTCAGTGTAGTAAAACTGAAGAAGTTCCAAGTACCAATACTTGCCCTACAGGTTGGAACCTAGAAGGGGAGGAGTGCACCAAAACCGAATCAGTTGCACCATAGCGCCTTTCGCCAAGTCCAATTTTAAAAATTGGACTTGGTTTTAAAACACTTAAACCAGAAACCTATCTCTTATATACATCTTACGCTGC
>NZ_JAKEVM010000280.1 GCF_022398475.1 Pseudoalteromonas shioyasakiensis
TATTAAATGTTTGTAGCGTTTTTGTTGGTAACAATATTTATTAACTTTGATGAAATCATTTTGAAGTTTATCTGGTCATTTTTGTCGGAACTAAGTTTAAAGGATGGATAAATGCTAAAAATTAAGCCTTTAGTTTGTGCTATGTGCCTTGTTTTACCAACAGCAGGTTTTGCTGAGCAAGCAGTAAATGGGCAAGATTTTATTAATTTATTTGAAAAGCTGTCAGGTAAGCAGCCCGGTATCAGAAAAGGTCACGCCAAAGGGGTGTGTGCTGTTGGCACATTTACACCTAATCAAGCTGCAAAACAGTATTCAACCAGCCCTTTATTTAACGCACCGTCAAAAGCAAATATTCGTTTTTCTATGGGCGGGGGGAACCCTCATGCTAATGAAACATCACGTTCTCCACGCGGAATGGGTGTGCAGTTTGTGCTAGAAAATGGTGATGTACACAATATTGCAGGGCTAACTACGCCTGTGTTTGCAGGCAACAGCCCAGAAGCGTTTTTTGGTTTGCTAAGTACCTTATTACCTGACGAAAAAACAGGGCAAATCGATTTTGCAAAAGTAAAAGCATACAGAGAGCAAAACCCGAGTACCTTAGGGCAATTTAATTGGCTGCAAAGCCATAACCCGCCAGCATCTTATGTGTCTTCACGTTATTTTGGTGTGCATACCTTTTACATGGTTGATGAAAAGGGCGCTAAACATGCCTTTAGATGGACCATGGTGCCAGAAGAGCCAGAGCAGGTGCTAACTGAAGAGCAAATGAAAACCTTCCCTAAATCATTTCTGGCTAAGCGACTTGAAGAAGATTTAGCAAAAGGGAAGGTGCATTATCGTTTTCAGGCTGAATTAGCTGAGCACGGTGATGCATTAACGGACCCTTCAGTACGATGGCCTGCGGATCGCAAAACAATTAATTTAGGAATGCTCACTATAGAATCGACAGGTGAGTCAGGTTGCGACCTCACAAATTATGACCCAAATCTACTATCTAAAGGCTTTATGCCAAGTGATGACAAAGTACTTAAATTCCGCTCAACAGCTTATGCAATTTCATTTGCGAAGCGTTTAACGGGGCAATAAGTCTTAAGTGTATCTGTCAGGTTTGATTAAAAGGAATTAATAAACCTGACAGGTGTATATGAGTGAGAAGTAGACTGTCGGAAAAAATCGTTTTTGGACAGAAATGTGTTAGATCATCAACGCCACTTTTTGTATTCAGATAAGAATTAGTATTACAAATTACTAAAAAT
>NZ_JAKEVM010000281.1 GCF_022398475.1 Pseudoalteromonas shioyasakiensis
AATATCCACAGCATAGTTGCTAATCTTACCGATGTTAATATCCACAGCATAGTTGCTAATCTTACCGATGTTATTGAAAGAGTCCTCAATCGCTTTAAACCTTTGATTAATAACCAAATAACTCGCACTCATAGCGACAAATACAAGCACCATCGCAAGCGACATTTTTGCAGCTAGAGATTTTGAAAAAAAGCTTAACAATTTACTTCCCTATGCGTTAAGTAGTTCATACCACTTATCTAAACTGTAGTCATAATTTGGCATCACAGTATTCCAAACCGCAATATTCGAAAAGCGTTTAATATAACTGCCACCATCCCTTATTTCGCCTGCTTTAATAGATACTTTTCCATCTGTTCCCTTCAAGTCAGTTGATGCTTCTTGTCCTTCATACCAATAGTTCCACTCAGGTTTCGACATAAGCGGTTGGCTACGGCTAGGGTTAGAAATGTAATATCCTTGTCTTGCTATAAATGCGCCTGGGTAGCCGGATAACCACCAGTTCATATACTCATACGCAGCATCTTTAACATGCCCATGGGTATTTTTTGATAAACACATAACTCCATGCCATGCTCTGTATCCTTCTTTTGGCGATGCATAAGTTACTGGAATGCCTTGCCCATTTAGCGAACTGACACCTGGTGAGAACATACTTTGAATGGTCACTCGGTTCATTTTCATAAAATCAACAGATTGCGGTACTGACGTCCAAAAACCTGAAAAATGACCTTGCCGTTTCTTTTCAAATAAAATGGCAAATAATTGGTCAATCTCGGCAATACTCATATTACCTAAATCATTAAACTTCATTAATCCTTTAGCTTGGGCGGCTAAAGCAGCATCAAAGATACCTATTGTTGGTGCATTAACTAATGCCACTTTGCCTTTATTCTTTTCATCTAATAACCATGCCCAAGATTCTGTTTCGTAAGGGATACCTTTTTCAATAACATTCGTGTTATAGCCAAATGAATCGACATTATGTACATAAGGCATGAAGCTAATTAATTTGGATGGTGTTTCTCCTAACGAACCATCCGGCTGTGCATAAAGAAGCTTATTGGGTGAATCGCCTGCACCTAACTTTGCATCCGGTACAATTTTACCTGTCTTGGTAAGTGGGTTTATTTCATCCCAATAAACGAGTCTATCAACC
>NZ_JAKEVM010000282.1 GCF_022398475.1 Pseudoalteromonas shioyasakiensis
TATTAATACCCATGCGGCGTATAAAGATTTAAGATCAATTCGTGCTGATTTACGTCGCCAGCAAAAGCCAATTGATGCAACTAAGCTAACACAAGGTTTACTGTCTTACTCTGAACGACGTGAAGCGTACATTGAAGAATTGAATAAAATGATAAATCAAAACAGAGCTTACTTTGATGAATAAACTCCTTCCATGGTTAAAAGCAGCAACCATCGCGGTTGCGCTAGGTGCAGTTGCTTCAAAGGCCGCTGCAACAGAATTTGTTGTTGCCTATGATGGCTTTTACGATCGTTTGAAAGTTGTTAATAAAGGCGAGTTTCAATACGCTCAAGTTAACTTTTATTTGTCTGATATTGCTAGCAACGAAGTATGCACAATTAAATCAGGTAAAATAATTACAGAAAAACAAGAGTTTGACCTAACATATACAGATAAGGCTCAGTTACTTTTACCTTTTGATAAGCAACTAGATACTGACAAAGCCGTAATTGTTGTTCAACCTGAAAATCCAAAACATGAATGCCAGTTAAAGTTACAAATTGAAGCAACGGATCTGGCTGATTTTGAACTCAGTAAAGCGAACTTATATACGTTAAATGAAGAATTTGACGAGCTTTTATCTGATTTGTCAGGCTTTTTTGTTAGCAAATTAATGTGGTTTTTACTGCCTGAACAACAAGGTGTTGTTCTTAAATTTAATGGCCAAGATGCTATTTCGGCAAATGACGTTAGCTGTAAAGAGCAGCGTTGTTCAATAAAAGTAACAGACGACTGGCAAGACGATAACACAGTGCTTAGCAGTCATGCTGAGCTCATCAGTGCCACACCGTGGATTGTTAAATAGCGACCATATATTGGTAAAGCGTTTTAATATTGACAAAAGGGACCTTATTAGGTCCTTTTTTCGTTGTGAAGCAGATAGTTCTTATGTCTCTTTTTTTAAAGAGTTTCCTCGTTATTTTGGTTTAGCATCAAAATCTGAAATTCATCGTAAGCAGTGCAGTTACTTTGACTGTTTATTTTATCTACATTATTCCCTTTAATTCATATCTTTTCTAACTATTTGTATTGCTGTGCATTTAAGAATTAGCGTGTTTTTAGATCTGAAAACAGTATGAAGATATGCGTTTTTACTGATTGTTTCTTGC
>NZ_JAKEVM010000283.1 GCF_022398475.1 Pseudoalteromonas shioyasakiensis
ATGTAAATCTTACACTGCTTCATTGTGATTCTCTTTTCTGTCACTCGACGAAAAACCCCAGACATATTGATTCTTTGACCGATGGATACATCTATCAGCGAGGGATATTTACTTAATGGTAAAACACAAAGGAACAAGCTTGGCTGACCAAATTTATCCGTAATCTCTATTGATGGCAAACCAAATATATCAGGACCTTTATATGCAACAATGCCGGTTAGCTTTATTCGTTTATCTTGAAATTCATTTTTTAACATACTTTGGTCGGTAACAGCATCCTGAAAAACCATCTTTGCCTCAGTAAAACGCTCAGCATTAGCCAATAAAGAGGTCGAATATATAAGTGAAATAGATAAAAATAACATTCTTAATGTCAACAATAGATCCATCTTTTGTTGTTCCCCATAAATGTTCAATTATTTAGTAGGTATACCAAATTCACTTTTAACATCATCATAAGAGATACGTTCCGCAAAATTTTGTAATAACTTTTTCCCATTAGAAGAAATGTAGTTGCCATGTCCAAATGCGATTTTATCAAAATTTTCAGCCAATAGGTTATCAATGCTTTGAACCTCTTTAGCGACATCGACAAAGTTAGGGGGCAAATCAAACTGTCCATTTACGTTAGTCAATGCGTCACCCATAAAAATTATTCCACTATGTCGCTTAAGCAAAAAACTAACATGTCCTAGTGAATGTCCTGGAGTAGCTATAACCTTTATGCCGCCAGCAAGAGGCAATGTATCCCCTTCATTGAACTCATGTTGTACTTGAGCAGAATAGGAAGGTGGCATGCCGGTATACAGACTACCATCTTTCTTATATACAGCAGGGTAACCATTTGAAGCATCTTTCAAGTATGATGCATCTTTCGTATTCATCCAAATCGCCGCACCACTGAATTGTTGTAAAGCATGTACATTTCCAATATGGTCAGGGTGTCCATGAGTAATAAGGATATGTTTAACATCTTTAGGGTCATAGCCAGCTAAGCGGATAGCATCAACGAGGATATTAGTGCTTCTTTCCGCATTAGGAAATCCAGTATCAATAACAATTAAACCATCTTTTTTATCTTCGATAATATAACTATGAACAAAAGATAAT
>NZ_JAKEVM010000284.1 GCF_022398475.1 Pseudoalteromonas shioyasakiensis
ACTTAATATTTCTCACTTCTCAAAATTATGACTAAACTTAAATTGTTCAACTCATGGAGGAGAAGAGCATGGCAACCCCACGTAGAAACTTGATTAGCGTTTCAAACACGCCTTATTACCATTGTATTTCACGCTGCGTTCGTCGCGCTTATTTGTGCGGAAAAGATCCACTAACGGGTCGTTCATATGAACATAGGCGCGATTGGGTTGAAAAGAAACTACTTCAACTTGGGCGAATATTTTGTATTGATATTTGCGCCTACGCTGTAATGAGTAATCACACTCATCTGGTTCTTCACATTGATATAGCAAAAGCTAAGCGTCTAAATAATAAAGCGATTCTTATTAGATGGCACAAATTATTCAAAAGTACATTCCTTTGCCAACGATTCTTAAATGGCGAATTGCTAACACAAACCGAGCTCGCTACGGTTAATACCAAAGTAAATTTATATAGAGAAAGGCTCAGCAGCATTAGTTGGTTTATGCGAGTTCTTAACGAGGGTATTGCACGAAAAGCGAATCAAGAAGATGGATGTAAAGGGCTGTTTTGGGAAGGTCGCTTTAAATCACAAGCTTTACTTGATGAAGCAGCACTTGCCGCTTGCCTTGCTTATGTTGATTTAAACCCAGTAAGAGCAAAAGCGGCCGATTTACCTGAGCAATCTGACTACACCAGTATTAAATCTAGAATTTATGCAGCTCAAAATAATAAGCAACCAAAATCGCTTATGCGCTTTGCAGGTAAACCTCGTAAACATATGCCTAAGGGACTACCATTTGAGCTCAAGACATATCTGCAACTTGTAGATTGGACAGGCCGTTCAATACGAGAAAATAAACCAGGTAAAATCCCAGAAAATGCGTTACCAATACTTGAAAGACTAAATATTTGTACAGAAAACTGGCTCACACTCACCACTTCCTTTACCCACTCGTTTAAAAATACAGCGGGTAAAGAGCAAGCTATAACTGAGTATGCAAAACACATGAAACGAAAGAGAAGAAGCTCAATAACTAACTGCCAAGCTTTGTTTTGCTAAACACTTAAACTTTTCATTTACTACTTTTATTC
>NZ_JAKEVM010000285.1 GCF_022398475.1 Pseudoalteromonas shioyasakiensis
CAGTAAAACCTGAGAGGATAGTTTTTTGCATAATGTAAACAGTAAAAAAACAGTTCATATTGCTTCGGATTTTTCAAATGCTCCAAATAAATTTGTACCTGACTTTGAGCTTTTCTTAAATGGGCTTCAGGAAGCGGGAGAAAATAAGTTTTTTTACTTTTCTGATTTGGAAAATAATAAAAATCACTATAAAGAGACAATTAAAAACTATATAAAGCTATTTAAGTTAATTTGGGCATCAGATCTGGTTGTTTTTCATAGTTTACCTACAAGAATTGCAAGAATCGCCATTCCTCTAATTAAGTGGGGTACCCCCTGTTATATGGCTGTATGGGGTGGAGAAGTGTATTTTAAAGGTACAAGTGACAAAAGTTTAAGGCGGTATATTTCTAATCTAATTGAAAGTTTCTTCATAAAATCTTTAGATGGCTTAATAACTAGCATTGAAGCTGATTATAAAAGCATATGTGAAAAATATGGGAAAAACTTTAAAAGGTTAAAACCAAAAGTTTTTTACCCTTCCAATGTTGTCCCTGAGAATGTTAAAGAAATTAATTTTGAAGACAAAAAGTATATTATGGTTGGATGCTCAGCGTTGGAGAGAAACAACCATATAAGAGTACTAACAGATATCGCTAAAGTTGGCTTGCCAAAAGGAAAGGTTATTTTTTTACCTCTGTCATATGGCGACTTTGAATACGCTAAACATGTTGAGGCTACAGCAAGGCAACTTTTTAAAGAACATGAGCTCTATATAGAGCGTAGTTTTATTCCTTTAACAGAGTACCAAAATATATTAAATCAGGTTTGTATAGCTCTGTTTGATAATGAAGGGCAGCAAGGGTTAGGTAATATAAGGAATCTACTATACTTCGGAGCAAGGGTGCATTTAAAAGCTGGCTCTGTATCTTATGACTTTCTGACTAAGCAGGGTTTTAAAGTGTTTTTAATTAATGATTTGGATTTTTGTGATGGCTCATTTTCTAAGAGAAATAAAGAAGTGGCTATGTCGTATTATTCAAAATCTATTCTGAAAAAATCTTTGTT
>NZ_JAKEVM010000286.1 GCF_022398475.1 Pseudoalteromonas shioyasakiensis
AAACTACAGTTCGAAACTATTCCAATTCAACTAGTACTTTTATATTTCAGCCTCCCGATGACTATATCTTTTCACACTATTATATAATCTTTCCCGAGAATTAGCGCGTTTACATTATTTAGAAAGTTGAAATCTTATTCTCTGAACACACGTTGAGCAACTGATGGTGAAGTGCTGTACGATACAGTTATAGGAGATGCGACCATCCGCTTTTATGAAGG
This sequence comes from Pseudoalteromonas shioyasakiensis, assembly GCF_022398475.1. GTDB lineage: Bacteria > Pseudomonadota > Gammaproteobacteria > Enterobacterales > Alteromonadaceae > Pseudoalteromonas. The sequence goes on from NZ_JAKEVM010000286.1 coordinate 222, forward strand.
GGACTACGTGACAACATCAAGGATCGTATCAATTGATGTTAAGGCTCAGCAGATAATAACAGCAAGCAACTCTTGCTACGCTCTCAAGGGACGCGAAGAACGAGCTGTTATCGATTTAGACGATTTCGAACTCCTTCGCCACGGATTTTCGCCAGAGCAGATCCGGGCCTTAAACAGCTCATCACCTTTACTAGCCCATTAATGTTTGGCATCAAGCGAGTATTCAACAATTTATAATTTTCGCCTCCCTTGGCACCAACCAAAAAGAAGAGAACCGCCATCACCAAACGCCAGATAAAAGAAAACCAGCTCCCGCTGGCTTTCGTTTGCTTGGTTTAGGTTAGATTACTTCCAAGAGTACAGCCCATTTGCTCAATCATCCTTACTAGCTAGTCTTTCCTGCTTTGGCCTAGCCAAATTCCCGCATAAAAAAACATTGCCCAAAAGAGGCTTTGCCACAAACTACTTGCTAGAAAAGACGCAACCAAAACAGTAAATATAGTTAATAACGTATTTCCTGTTATTAGGAGAGCTTTACTTAAGAAAAAACTAAGTAATAAAAAAACAATCATTCCAAAAAGTAATGATCCATAAAATTTATTCTGTCGCTCCCCTCTAGCCTTTGAGTCATTAATATAGGCTTGTTCTAACCCTTTTAATTCTCCAATTTCCTTTTCTGTTAAATACCCTTTTTCGAACTTAGATTCATAATTTTGTTTATATTCACTATTTGAGTTCATGTATTCCAACATAACTGAGTTAACTCCTTTAACAAAGCCAAAAGT
>NZ_JAKEVM010000287.1 GCF_022398475.1 Pseudoalteromonas shioyasakiensis
AAATAATCACAAACAAAATTTAAGAATACATTAAGTCTGTGGGGAAGTAACTTTCTTCCCCCATATAAAAAACCAATAGGAATGTTTTGCGATTCAAGGGCTGGAAATACTCTTACTAACTGTCCTTGTTGAATTTCGTGCTGAATAATGAAACTTGGTAGTAGCGTTACCCCACTCCCTTGAATTGCGAGATTTTTCCTTACAGATAAGCTTTTTATCCTAGTATGAATATTTGTCAGATGTAACATTTTGGGTTCTTTACCGATCAAAACAGGAACTACAGTCTCCCTTCCTTTTATTCGGTAACGATCAGAAACTAACCAAGGAACATTTTCAACCGCATAGTTGTGATTACTTAACTCTTCAGCAAAAAGTCGAGATGCATACACTTTTGCACGAATTGTTGTTATAGGTCTATAGTAATAGGCGCTATCTTTCACTTCCCCAATACGTACTACGGCATCAAAATTATCCTTGACTGGATCTTTAACTTCTGGGGTAGCTTCAATTTGTATATCGATATCTGGGTGCTTTTTTCTAAACAGAGGAACAATATTTAGAAGTAAATATTCGCTAAGCTCTATAGAACAAGCTATTTTCACCGTTCCTGATCGGCCAAATTGACCTTTCTGACTCAACTGATTTAAAACTGATTCTAATCCAAGAATATGAGGATTGATTTCTTGAAATAATTCGTCACCTTCGACAGTCAACCGCATTTTTCTAGTCGTTCGTTCAATTAGAGTAACTCCTATAACATTTTCCAACGTTTTGAGGTTACGACTGATTGCAGATTTAGACATGTCTAGTTCTTCGGCTACTTTTGACATATTCATGACAGTTGCAACTCTTGCGAAAACGTACAACTGATTGAAATTCGCTTTGGATAGTTTTAATAACATTGGTTCAACTTTCAATTTTCACTCTATCAATGATAATAGAATTAACTAGTTATGCCCATTTTTTCGTTCTCTTACTCATAATTAAAAAC
>NZ_JAKEVM010000288.1 GCF_022398475.1 Pseudoalteromonas shioyasakiensis
GTATTATTTATATGCAGTTTTTACATAAGAATATTTTCCAAAAAGGCTTAAAATTTTATAAGTTCGCGCTTCGCTCATCTTACTGCCGATGTTGCGCTTATGTATTTAAAAATCTAGTTAAAAAAGGGGGCGTAATTCAACACCAACGAAAAATTTCATGGGTGCTAAATATATACAGGGAAAAGCAATGCGCTTGAAGTTCATTTTCTTGAATATATGATCGAACTACACAGTTTGAAAACAATTAACTCTATTTTAAGCCACCTCAACCTCTGGTAATCTATCAGAAAAGATTTTTTGGTCGAAATCCAGCCTAGTGTATAAGCCTATACCCCTCACCTGAAAGAAATATTAGAAGTTTAAATACCCAAACGGCTTTTGCAAGCTTAAAGGCCCCCTGGGCTCCTGGCTGATTTTTGAAGAGAAATTAGTTAAAGCCTTAGGATAACTTTGTGTTATTTTAAGTCTTTCGTTTGCATATGAAACCTTAAACTAAATACTTCTACAGACGTTCACATTTCATTATTGATTTACTTTATTGCTGAGTATTTTTTCCTGAGAAGAATACCAATCGTTTTCCTATGCCAAGCTTCCCCACAATAAATGGGGCTGTAGAATATTGTAAGTGTCATGATTAATATCTATTGCCGTTAGTCTGTTCAGTTCATAGTTTTATTAAAAGCTCTAGGTATTTTACTTGATTAAAGGGCGGTCACTTCATTGATGGTTGCGTATCTAGAAGCAACGTTACTCATTTCAAAATAAACTTAGACTAAGGTGAGTAAAATTGTCGCTTATTACACTTTGCGGTGCTCTATGCTCTAGTAATGCAAATGCTCATGGTGAAGGGCATGCAAGGTTAACCAAAACAAAGTTATTCAAGACGTGATCTAGGGTGTAAACATTAAGTTTTAATCTGGTTAGGTAGTGGCAGTTACAATTAATTATGATCAAGTAACTCATAAATGTTTACACTGCTTCTATTTAC
>NZ_JAKEVM010000289.1 GCF_022398475.1 Pseudoalteromonas shioyasakiensis
AAATAAGCGTTATTAACTAAAAATTCACTGAAACTGCCAAAAAAGAAACTAAACTACTTCAAGTCAAGCACATCTTGCATGTCATAAAGTCCAGCTGGTTTATTTTTCAACCAGCCCGCAGCTCTTACAGCACCTAATGCGAAGGTCATTCTTGAACTTGCTTTATGAGTTAATTCTAGCCTTTCGCCAGAAGTTGCGAAATATGCGGTGTGTTCACCTACTATATCTCCGCCTCTCATGACTGAATAACCGATTTCATTTTGCGATTTTGCGTGTTCGTCATTGCTTCTATCAAAACGCGCGACTTCATCATGCTGCCAACCTTTTGCCTCGGCAATAGCTTCACCAATTGCCAATGCAGTTCCTGATGGCGCATCGATTTTGTGACGATGGTGGGCCTCAAATATTTCGATATCCATATCATCGCCAAACTTCACAGCCGCAGTCTGCACTAAGTTAAGCAGTAAATTCACACCTACGCTATAGTTGCGGGCAAAAACAATCGGAATGTGTTTCGCCGCTTCATGAAGCGCATCAAGATCATCTTGGTTAAGGCCCGTAGTACCAATAACCATGGCGATATTTTTTTCGACCGCTGTTTTTAAATGGTTGCGCATTCCTGCCGGTAAAGTGAAATCAATCAATACATCTGCATCTTTTACGTCTGTTTCTTTACTAAATGATACATCTGCTGATGCAGCGCTATTTAATTGATTAACCGCAATATCTAAAAGTGGCGAGTTATCACGCACGTACGCGCCCGTTAATGTTGCGTCATCTTTTTTTGAGACAGCTTCTAAAAGTGCAAGTCCCATGCGGCCGTTTGCGCCAAATACACCTATGCGGTTCATATAGTTACCTTATCTATTCTTCTTAGCTGGCTGGATTTTATCGAAAACTCATGTAATAGTCAGGTTAGCTTATAAAAAATACAGAGCTAATT
>NZ_JAKEVM010000029.1 GCF_022398475.1 Pseudoalteromonas shioyasakiensis
CTTCCATACTGACAATACTCATCTATACTTAAATCCACAGCAAGATAAAATGTCGTGTTTTTATAGTGATTATCTATAATAAACATGACATTACTTATTACATTAAACATACTGAGTATGACTTAACATCGTTAAGTCCATCTATTAGCGGTATAAAGGAGAAAAGTGATGACACAACTAATCGTTTTGTTGCTGATTGTGAATCTAGGGATAGCGTATCAATGTTACCGTAATGCGACCTTTAAGGGGTACCCGGTAAAAACATTTACAGGGCTAGGTTTAGTACCTTACTTTAATTTAGTCGTGTGGGTTTACTTGTTGTTTTTACCCGACTTAAAACCATTTTCAATGAATGAAAAGCAGCCACTTTAGGCTGCTTTTTTAGTTGGGAGAATTTAAAAACTATAAGTTGATGCTTTTTCGAGTAATTGCGCGGCTTTTATATCGCCAACCACACACTTTTTAATGTCTGACTTTTTAAATACTTTTACTTGCTCAGTTTTACCTTCGCTAACACCACGGATGATAAAGCTGACATGTTCATCGTTAGGCAGATTTCTTAAACCGCTCCCATAATCACACAAAGTCAGTGATAAGCTCTTATCTACTTGCTTAGCTAAAGAAGCCAGCTGTTGCTTTTGCTCTTTAACACGAGCTTGTTTTTTCTCGGCTAACTCTTTGCGCATTTGTTGCTGCTTTTGTGATAACTTTTGCTGCTGCTTTTCAAGCTCTTTAATCGATGCTTGCAATGCTTGTTTACGCTTCTCGAGCTCTTGCTCTTTGGCATCTTTATCGTGACGACGGTCAAATTCAAGGTCGCGCTTTTCACGTTCAAGATCACGGATTTCACGGCTCACATCGCGCTCTTGCTCAGCTACTTCACGTACTCGCTCTGCACTTTCGCGCATCACTTCCATGGCTTGCTGATAGGCTTCTTGCGTTTTCACGACTACTGCATCGCTGATCACTTGCACATGTTCGCCTAACACTTCGATTTCAGTTAGTTCTTCAAAATCAATATCTGGCATAGGTGGCAGCGGCGCATCGGGTACAGAGGCAAACACTGTAGACCAGCGCGAACTGCCTCGTACATCAAAGCTAAACACCACACCTTGATGCTGCAAATAACTCGAAGACACATTTCTTACCTTGTTATCGGTATCTTGTTTTAACGCCGCTGAGAGGATTTTTTCCATGATCCCGACTTCACGCTGAATTTTATCTAACTCATCACTTGCTTGTGCCTGTAAGCTTACTGCTGTGCAAAGCAATAAGGCTGCCGTAGTTGATTTGTATTTTGACATCTTAATACTCCAAATTGTTGGCAACGGTTGGCAATGGTCCGCCGTCCACTTGCTCTGCTAAATCATTTAACTGCATACGTAAGTACGCTTGGTCTTGGGCCCGCTGCGTTTTGATATATGCAAGTACGCTGGCAATATCTTCTTGGCGCTCGACTCGCCCGGTTTTAATCGCTTCTTTGGCCAGTTGGTACATCTGTTGTTGCTGCACTTCGTTTTGCGCAGTAATGATGTTTTGCAACTGATCAATTTGCTTTTGTTGTGACTCTAGTAAATTGGTTTGCTTGGCCACTTGCTCAAGTAACTGCAGATTTCCTTGCTGTGGATTACTAACAAAAACCCATGCGCAAAATACTATTGAAGCAGCCACTGCCCACATTCCAGCACCAAAAAACAGACTCGTTTTTTGCACTTTAGGCATCGTAGACTCTCGATCCCAATTTGGTACGGGTACCGTTTCATAATGTTGACTTTGTTGTTGCCACTGCATTGCATTGTTCATCATTGATGCATACTCAGCATTGGCTTGTAACAACGCAATTTGCTCTTCAGTGAGGCTTTCGCCTTCTAACCATGCGGTAAATAATGAATCTAAATTAGCCATCTACGGCCTCCAAATGCACTTTTAACTTACCAAGCGCACTGTATAGTCTTGATTTAGCTGTATTGGTCGAAATACCTAATTGCTCAGCGATTTCTTCAAATGTACAGTGCTGAAAAAACTTTAACTCCACCACCAAGCGTTGCTCCCAGGGTAAATTGTTCATCATTGCTTTGAGTTCATCATGCTGCTCAGATTGCAGTTGATTGGTTTCTAACTCACTATGCTCGCAACTTTCTTCTGGTATATCGTCTAAACCTTGATGCAGCTTACGGCGGCGGTAATATTCAACACTACGCCGGTGCACAATTTGATAGAGCCAAGTATTAAAACTCGACTCACCACGAAAACTCGGCAAGCTTTTATAAACAGAAATAAACACTTCTTGCATTAAATCCATTGCATCATCAGGGTGACTTAACATCCTTAGGCAATAGTTATATACCTGTGTTTCGTGCTGCTTGACTAATTTCAACCACGCCCGTTTATTGCCCTGTTGCGCTTTAGCAATTAGTGTCTCAAGTGATTGAAAAAACACGCTAGCCTCGTCATCTGATCTGCCTTTAATGGTTTTGTTATTATGTTAGTCGAGGGAAGGAAAAAAATAGTTTGCTTAAATAATAAAAAACCCCAAATATTTTTTATTTGGGGTTTTATTTAGAGGTAGAGGCTTTATTCGTTGTCACACTGACCGTCTAAGCTACACTGCTTATTAAGAAACAGCTCTAGCTGCTGACTAAACAGCCTAAAGTCTCTGATCCGGCCTGTGGTTTTACGCCACACAATGCCAATATCACGGTATGCATCGCCTTGTGATGGCGTAGCAACCATCTCTTTTTTATCTAAAATACCGGCATTGATAGCCATTTGTGGTAAGAAAGTAACACCAAGCTGGTGTTCAACCATACTTAATAAGGTATGTAAGCTTGCCGCTTCAAATGGGTTAATACAGCTTGAGCGATTCAAATGGCAGGCACTTAACGCATGGCCTGTCATACAGTGCTCACGCTCTAGTAAGAACACACTCGCATCTGGTAATAGGTTAAAGTCTTCCACGCCATCTGCTGGTGTGTAATCTTTATGGTGCACTAGGCTGAACTGATCTTTAGCGAGTACTTGGGTATGAAACTTTTCAGTGTCATACGGTAAAGCAAGTAATGCCATATCAATTTGGCCATGCTCAAGTTTATCGAGTAGCTTGTCACTGGTGTCTTCAACCAAAACTAACTCTAACTCGGTAAAGGTCTGTTTGCAGAAATGATATAAAGGCGCAGCAATAAAGCTGGCAATCGTCGGGATCACACCAAGCGTGAGTGTGCCACTTAAAGGCGTTAAAAAGCTTTTTGTCAGCTCTTTAAGGCTAAGGGTGTCGTCAATAATCTTACGTGCTTTTTCGACAACCTCTTCACCAATTGCGGTAAACATTAAGCTGCGGTTTTCACGCTCTATAAGCTGGCAACCTAAAGTTTCTTCTAAGTTTTGAATTGCACTACTTAAGGTTGATTGACCGATAAAACAGGCGCTTGCTGCGCGGCCAAAGTGTTGATGTTGGTGGACTGCTAATAAATACTGTAGTTGTTTAATACTTGGTAAGTTATTCATTCTCTACCTGCAAATAAAAAGACCCCAATACCTAAGGCATTGAGATCTTTTCAAGCTAAAAGTCTTTTAGTACTTTTTATACCCCGAAGGCAGTTCTCAGTACATAGAAAATAACAATAGCAAGGGCTGCGCCAACTGGCAATGTAATTACCCAAGAAACTACAATGTTTCTTACAACACCCATGTTAAGTGCTGCAATACCGCGTGCCATACCTACACCTAAAACCGCACCTACAAGTGTTTGCGTAGTAGAAATAGGTAAACCAGTACCTGATGCGATAACAACTGTAGAAGCAGCAGCAAGCTCAGCAGCAAAACCACGGCTTGGTGTTAAGTGCGTGATACCTTCACCGATTGTTTTAATTACTTTCTTACCTAAAATAGCAAGACCAGCAACAATACCTAAACCACCTAGTGGTAAAATCCACCATGCGATAGCCGCTTTCTTAGCGATTTCACCGTTGTGCTCAACAATGTTTACAACAGCAGCTAGTGGACCGATTGCGTTAGCAACGTCGTTTGAACCGTGTGCGAAAGCCATACAACATGCCGTTAGTACCATTAGTACTGCGAACACTTTCTCAACGTTGTTGAATTGCATTGCTTTGTCAGCTTTAGGGTCAATTTTAAGGCGAGCAATCGCAATCTTACCGATGATAGCAACTACAACAGCAATCGCGATAGAAAGGGCATAACCTTCAACAGCACCTAAGTTGATACCAATGTGCTTTAAGCCTTTCTTGATTGTTACAAGCGACATGATGAAGCCCGCTAGACCCATATAGATAGGTACGAAACGCTTAGCATTTTTAAGTGGTGCATCAGTGTCAAAAATTAACTTTTGCGCACTCATGAAAATCAAGTAAGCAATAAAACCAGAGATAGCAGGGGTAACAATCCAGCTACCTACGATACCCATTACCTTGTTCCATTGGATTGCTTCGCTACCTACTGCAACTAATGCGAAACCAATGATGGCACCGATGATTGAGTGAGTCGTAGATACTGGCCAGCCTAAGAAAGAGGCAATTAATAACCAGCTACCTGCAGCGAATAACGCGGCAATCATACCTAGTATCATTAACTCAGGTATGTCCATAAACGGCGTGGCATCGATAATCCCTTTACGGATTGTAGATGTAACCTCACCACCGGCAAGGTATGCGCCAGCGAATTCAAACACCATAGCGATGATGATTGCTTGTTTAATTGTAAGTGCTTTTGAGCCTACTGATGTACCCATCGCATTGGCAACGTCATTTGCACCAATACCATAAGCCATGAAGAAACCGACTGCGGCGGCAGTTAAAACCAATAACGTGCCGTAATTTGCAATGATATCCATTGTGTGAACCTTTAATTTTTTTCGTGTTTGAACTGATTTTTAATTAACGAGCTAACATCAGCTCAAGACGAGAACCTACGCGCTCTGCAATATCTGCAAGCTCGCCTACCCACTCAATGATCTTGTATAAGAACATCACGTCAACAGGGTTAAGTTCATTTTCGATGGCGCGCAATTGACGGCGAATTTTGATCTGCATGTCATCCGTGTCTTGTTCAATAGCGTCCAATTCAACGAGCATTTTTTCAACTAAAGTCACTTCGCGACCTTTGAAGCCCGTTTCAAGCAGCTCATCTAGCTCATTGATTGCTTTTGACGCTTGTTTAGTCGCATCAACACAACGAGTTAAATAAGCAAGGAAATCTGTTTGGATTTCGGTAGGTATGATCATCTCACGACCAACTACACGACCTGCGATATCTTTTGCTTTGTTAGCAATTTTGTCTTGTTGAGTAACAAGCTCTAGCAAATCGGTACGCTCAACTGGCATGAATAAGCCACGAGGTAGTTGAAGGCGGATGTTACGTTTCATTTCATCAGCTTCACGCTCTAAATTACGAATGTTTAGACGGATTTCTTCCGCTTCTTGCCATTCTTCTTTAAACACGTGATTAAAGAAAGGGATCAATGCTTTACTTGCTTGATGTACTTTCTTAATGTGATCTTCCATAGGCTTAATAGGTGATTTAGCAAAAACCCCTAAAAATGCATTTGTAGGCATAACTGACCCTTTATAAATTAGTATGCTTTGGCAGCTGCGAATTTTACAGCATTGTGTTCGATTGTGAACGCTTTTTCTGCCTTACATCACCAATAATAGACAAAGCGGCCTAAGGCCGCTCGGTTTAATAATGAAAAGTTGCGGCTAAATTTACAGCGACTTTTCGATATCTTCTTGAGATGTATGACGAATATCTTTGCCGTTAACAAAATAGATGATGTATTCAGCAATATTCTGGCAACGGTCGCCAATACGTTCTAATGAACGAACTGACCACACTAAATCCATAATTTTCGGGATTGAGCGTGGATCTTCCATCATATATGTCATGATTTGACGGGTAATTGCTTCGTATTCGCGGTCAACTTTGGCGTCTTCTTTATGTACTTCAAACGCACATTGCACATCCATACGTGCAAATGCATCAAGTACATCATGAAGCATTTTTGATACTTGGCGACCCATGTTTTCAATGTTCACCAGTAGGTCTTGCTGATCTTTTGTGAATGAGTCCAGCGCAACTTTAGCAATACGCTCAGCTTCATCACCAATACGCTCTAAATCGGCAATTGTTTTTGCAATAGCAATTACAAGACGTAAGTCACTCGCTGCCGGCTGACGACGAGCGATAATGCGTGTACATTCTTCGTCGATGTTCACTTCCATTGCATTTACTTTGTAGTCGTTTTCACGAACTTTTTGTGCAAGATCGGCATCACCATTACTAACAGCATCCAGTGCACTGTTTAGTTGTTGCTCAACTAAACCACCCATGTTCAATACATGGTTACGCACATTTTCAAGCTCTTCATTAAAGCGGCCCGAAATGTGTTTATTGATATTATGTTCCATTGTCTACCTCTATAAATTTCGTTTACGGTACCAAGTGACTTTATTGACTAACCGTAACGGCCTGTAATGTAGTCTTCTGTTTTCTTCTTGCTTGGTGTTGTAAATAACGTATTGGTATCTGAATACTCAATCAACTCACCCATGTACATAAACGCAGTTTGGTCTGATACACGAGCAGCCTGTTGCATGTTGTGAGTAACGATTACCACGGTAAACTTATTCTTTAAGTCGTTAATTAGCTCTTCGATAACTAAAGTAGAAATTGGATCTAGTGCCGATGTAGGCTCATCCAGAAGTAGTACTTCAGGCTCGATAGCAATTGAGCGAGCAATAACAAGACGCTGTTGCTGACCACCCGATAGGCCAAATGCACTATCGTGTAAACGGTCTTTAACTTCATCCCATAATGCCGCGCCACGTAAAGATTGTTCAACCACTTCGTCTAGTTTACGCTTTTCTTTAATACCTTGTAAGCGTAGGCCATAAACTACATTTTCGTAGATTGATTTTGGAAATGGATTAGGACGTTGGAATACCATCCCGACATTTCTTCGTAGTGCAGCAACATCTACATTCTTATCATAGATATTGTGACCATGTAGTAAGATCTCACCATCAATACGACAGCTATCAACAAGGTCGTTCATACGGTTGATACAACGTAAAAGTGTTGATTTACCACAACCCGATGGACCGATAAATGCTGTTACCTGACCTTTCGGGATGTTCATATTTACGCCGCTAAGCGCTTGTTTATCACCGTAGTATAGATCTAAGTTTTTAATCTCTAACGCTGTTTGTTCTGCAGTTAGGTTATCTAAATCTAGCTTTGCCGCGCTTTTCGCTTGGTTTACTTGTGGTGCAACTGTAATCATCTCTGTCTACCTATAAAAATTCTGTATTAATGCTCAAGAGCTCTAAACTTTTCGCGTAAGTGGTTACGAATACCAATCGCGGTGATATTCAGGGCGATAATTACTGATACCAGTAAGAATGCCGTGGCATATACCAGCGGACGTGCCGCTTCTACGTTAGGGCTTTGGAAACCAACATCGTAAATGTGGAAACCTAAGTGCATAAATTTTCTATCTAAGTGTATGTATGGGAAGTTACCGTCAAGTGGCAGTGTTGGCGCCATCTTAACAACACCAACAAGCATTAGTGGTGCTACTTCACCGGCTGCACGTGCAACCGCTAAGATTAAACCTGTCATAATCGCTGGGCTTGCCATCGGAATGATGATACGCCATAGCGTTTCTGCTTTTGTTGCGCCAAGTGCTAATGAACCATGACGAACCGTACTTGGAATACGTGATAAACCTTCTTCAGTCGAAACAATAACAACAGGAAGCGTTAAAATTGCTAGCGTTAAAGCAGACCAAATCACACCTGGCGTACCAAATACTGGGCTTGGCGATGACTCAGGGTAGAACAATTGGTCAATACTGCCACCTAGCATGTATACAAAGAAACCTAGACCAAATACACCGTATACAATCGAAGGTACACCTGCAAGGTTGATTACCGCGATACGGATCATCTTAGTCACGGCATTTTTTGCTGCGTATTCATGTAAGTAAATCGCTGCAACAACACCAAACGGCGTCACAATCACTGCCATTAGTAATACCATGAACACGGTACCGAAAATCGCTGGGAATACACCGCCTTCTGTGTTTGCTTCACGTGGGTCATCTGCTACAAACTTACCAAGTTGTACAAAGTAATGACCAAGCTTAGCAAAGAAGCCCATGTCATTAGGGAACCACACATCAAGAACTTGATACAGAGGTATAGTAACCACTTCACCGCGCATGTCTCTTACAGTTACTTGGTCACGCTTTGCTTGTTTACGAAGCGCGAATAACTGCTTTTCTAATACTGTGTATTCAGCACGTAACTCAGCACGAGTTTGTGCAAGCTCAGCAACACGCTCATCGGTTAGTTCGTTATCAAGCTGGTATGCTTTTTCTCTTAAGCGTAAACGTTCAAGCTCATAGTTAATATGACCAATATCGCCATTTTGTAAGTCTAACGCTTGGTCATTCAGGTCAACAGCACGGTCTACAAGATCATAAAGCACGTCGATTTTGTTATCAGTGATAACTTCACCGTCTTTAATAACCTGTTCTACATAACCGTAGAAGTTACCGTTTTTACTACGCTCGAATACAGCAAGCTCAGCTGGCGCAGTACGCGATGTGATGTCTGTCTCTAGTACCCAACGGAAATCTAGAGCTACGTACTCACGGTTACCTGTTTTAATCAATAAACGCTCTAGTTGCTCTTTATCGTAATGAGATAAATCAACGCCCGTCGCCTCAATACGTGATTTTGCAACTAGTTCACGGTCATAAATCTCACCGATCACTGTTTGTTTTTCAACTGAGCCTTGCAGCTCAAATTGCACTACTTCTGATGGCCAGAAAAAGCTTAAACCTTTCCAAGCAATCATGGCTAGTAAGCCAAGAACCGAGATTAAACTGATGCTTACCGCACCGCCGGTCATCCAAATCCAAGGAGAACCAGACTTAAACCACTGCTTTACCATGTCGTGTCTCTCCACCTACATTGAACTGTATTTATCACGCAGTTGCTGTCGAACAAACTCAGCCACTGTGTTGAAAATGAATGTGAATATGAATAATACAAATGCTGCTAAGAATAGAATGCGATAATGCGAGCTACCTACCTCAGACTCAGGCATTTCTACCGCGATATTCGCTGCAAGTGTTCTCATACCCTGGAAGATACTCCAGTCCATAATAGGTGTATTACCTGTTGCCATTAGTACAATCATTGTTTCACCTACAGCACGGCCTAGACCCATCATTACTGCTGAGAATATACCTGGGCTTGCTGTTAGTAATACTACGCGAACCAATGTTTGCCATTGTGTTGCACCTAGTGCTAATGAACCGTTTGATAAGTGCTTAGGAACACTGAATACCGCATCTTCAGCAATTGAGAAGATAGTCGGGATAACAGCAAAGCCCATCGCAATACCAACAACTAGTGAGTTACGTTGGTCAAACGTCATACCCAGTTCATTGGTTAAGTACTGACGCACATTGCCGTCAAACATCCAAAGCTCAATTGAGTTACTCATCGCAAACGATAACCAGCCGATGAAAATAACCACTGGAATAAGTAAAATTGAGTGCGAACCTTCAGGAATACGGTGACGAATTGACGCCGGTAGCTTGTTCCAGCCAAAAGCCGTTAATAAAATAGCGATTGGTAGCAACACCAATAATCCAATAATCGCAGGTAAATGCTCTTCAATTAATGGTGCTAACCAAAGACCCGCTAAGAAACCTAGGATTACCGTTGGTAATGCTTCCATGATTTCTACAGTCGGCTTAACCACTTTACGTAATTCACTCGACATAAAGTACGCCGTGTAAATTGCCGCTGAAAGCGCAATTGGTACCGCAAATAACATTGCGTACATTGCCGCTTTAATCGTACCGAATGAAATTGGCACTAATGAGAACTTAGATTCAAAGTCATCACTTGCAGACGTTGACTGCCAAATGTAGCCCGGCTCTGGGTAACCTTCGTACCATACCTCTTGCCACAACGCAGACCAAGTTACTTCTGGGTGCTCGTTATGAATTTCAATTACTTTTAGCGCGTCATCAGCAAGAATAAGTGCCGCATTTGAACGTGGCGCTATTGCAAAGTTTTGAATTGGACCTTCGCTTACTTTACCTTGCCACAGTTTAGCATCGCTAGTTGTGTAATAAATACCTAGCTCACCGTTAGCGCCTGCTGTGAAGAAGGTACGACGGTAGAACTCGGTGAAAATGTTTAGTTTCGATTGCTTGCTGGTTTCAAATGCACGAATCTTTTGGAACTCACGGCCATTTTCAGTGTTTACTTCAAACCACTGTGAAACTTCGCCATTATCGTTAGCAAGCATCAGTGAGTTGGCACCAGCCAATAGTTGAGTTGAAACTAGGTTCGCGTTTTCTTCGTTAGCTGCAAGCAGTTGAATTTGCTCAACTTCAGAAGGGTAACGGGTATCATATACGTAAATTTGATTTGCTGAACGCACGAATGTACGTGTTGTATCTGGTGAGATTAATAGCTCATCAACACGACCTTCGATATCAAGCTCAGTACGCTCAACAACCCACTCTACTTCGCCGGTGAACATGTTTTCTTCACCCACAAAGCTGCTGAATATAACGCGCTTGTCAGCCGTTAAAGCAACAACAGCTGTTTTATCTTCGTAGTGGCTAAATGCAAATTTAGTGATTGCCGCACCTTGCTCATCAACTTCAAGCGCCATATCACCCAACGGGTAATCTAAACGTGGTGTTAACTTGCGTTGATTGTTCGGGAATGTCACTAAGAATTTTGGCGCAACCACAACCACAGAGCCATTTTCTAGGCCGTATGCGTATTGCCCCTGAAACGGTGCAGAGCTTGCGAAGCTGCTTACATCGCTTGGTAATTCTGTATTAAGGGTGGTGATCTTTTTACCAAATTGCTCTTTTTCAACATTGTAAAAGTCCACATTACCTTTTTCACCGAGTAAAAAGGCAATTTCGGTTTGTTCTTCAATGCCAAGACCCACAACTTCTGACGCATTTTGTAGTTTTACACTGTTACGTGTATCTACTTTTGCTGACTCAAAAATAGGTTGAACAACATAAAGAAGGTAAAAGAATATAAGTAGCAGTGCTACTAGCACCATTACGCCACCTGCGGAAATACCCCACTTGGCAAACCTGTCTTTAAATAGACGGCTTCTATCCGTATGAAAGGTAGGTTTATTCGGATTGGAAGTCATCAAAACACCCTTAAATCTTAACGTTGCGCGCATTATATTTCACCAAGATGACAGTAATGTTACAAACGTCATAATTCAGTGTAATAAAGCGAGTATTTCAGGGACATATTTTAAAGTTAAAAAATGACCAAATTGCGACATTGCTCTGCATATTTATAACGACCAAATTCACAACCTAACAAACTGTTATAACTAATTTTTTATAACTATATGGAAAAAATTGGACAAACAATAAAACTGCATCAATACTCAAGATGACTTATTTTTTTCGACAATAAGAATCATTTTTAACCAACGCCTCCTTCCTTTTATTGCATTTTTCAGAGGCCTTTTTACAGAGATATAAGTATGAAGCAGTTAGTAATTACTATTTTGGGGCCAGACAAACCCGGCCTAGTTGAAGACCTTTCAGCCACAATTTTAAACCATCATGGTAACTGGTTAAGCAGTAATTTGAGCCACCTTGCAGGTCACTTTGCAGGGATTATTGAGGCAGCAGTACCTGAAGAGCACCTGCAAGAATTGCAAGACGCATTACATAGTCTGCCGTATTTAGAAATCAGAATTGAACGCGGCGCCGAAACTCTGTCAGAAGAAAAATCTGAACAAATCAATTTTGTCATTACTGGCAACGACAGACCTGGCATTGTACAAGAGCTTGCCAGCGTTATTCGTCACAAAGGGGCGAATATCACTCACCTAAATTCAAAACAACAAAGTGCACCTAACTGGGGCGTGCCAATTTTTAGTGCTGTTGCCACCGTCGCTTTGCCAATGGGCATGAACAAAGACGAAGTGATCAGCGCACTTGAGTCTATTACTACAGACCTAATTGTTGATATTGAGGACGCATAACAAGCAAGTTTATAGGGATATTAAAACTTAAACTAAGCTTTAAAATTAACGACATACATGTCACATAACTGACATGTATGACGTTAACGTCATACAAACGTCATCTGCATCCTCTATATTCTAACTAGCTATAAACGTTGGAAAACCAGATGAACGCATCACACTCTTCTTCTCAAGCCGTTAACTACTTTGCCAAAGAGCTAAGTTGGCTGTCTTTTAATGAACGCGTGCTGCAAGAAGCTAAAGATAAATCTAACCCGATTATTGAGCGCATGCGCTTTTTAGGTATTTACTCAAACAACATGGATGAGTTTTTCCGTGTTCGTGTTGCCGATGTAAAACGTCGAATTTTACTTAATAAAATTCCTGATGCGAACTTTGAAGAAGACGAAATATTACTTCATCAGATCCAAAGCAAAGTGCTACAGCTTGGTAAAAAGTTTAACCAAATTCATAAAGACATTTTAAATGACTTAAACGAGCACAATATTCACGTTGAGTTACCTGAGGAGTTATCTGAATTTCACTTGAGTTGGCTGAAAAAATTCTTCCACGATAATGTGCTGCAACACATATTGCCGATTTTACTCTCTGAAAAGAAAGACTACTCAGATCAAATCAACGACACCATGACCTATTTGTTTGTCGAGATGACTAACCAAAAAAGTCATTATGCCATGATGGAAGTACCAACCGACCGCGTATCTCGATTTGTTATTTTGCCACCAGAGAAAACGCGCCGTCACAAAACCATTGTGATGCTAGATGACATCATCGCCTACTTTATTCGCGATGTGTTTAGCAGCTTTTTTAGCTTTGATGATATTCAATGTTATGCCATCAAATTGACCCGTGATGCCGAATACAATTTAGATGACGAGCTTGAAGAAGGCTTGCTCGATAAAATGTCAAAAGGTCTAAAACAACGTATTTCTGCAGAGCCTGTGCGCCTTGTTTATGACGAGAGCATGCCAGCTGAGATGCTTAAAGTGATGAAAAAGCGCCTTAATATAAGCCAACATGATGCGCTGATCCCCGGCGGTCGTTACCGTAATTTCCGCGATTTTATTGCGTTTCCGAATGTTGGCCGCCAGTATTTAGAAAACAAACCACTGCCTGCATTACAAAGTACGGCTTTTAACAATCACTCAAGTGTGTTTGATGCCATTTCAGAGCAAGATATTTTACTGTATTACCCTTATCACACCTTTAATCATTTACTTGAGTTTGTACGCCAAGCTGCTTTTGACCCAGATGTAACCCAAATTAAGGTCAATATTTATCGCGTTGCGAGCCAGTCTCGACTTGTCTCTACGCTTATTAATGCAGCAAAAAATGGCAAACACGTAACCGTTATGGTTGAGCTGAAAGCGCGTTTTGATGAACAAAACAATATTGAATGGGCAAAAACCCTAAGCAATGCTGGTGTTAAAGTGATCTTTGGTATTCCTGCGTTGAAAGTGCACAGTAAGTTATGCGTTATTCACCGTAAAGAAAAGAACAACATAGTGAAATATGCCCATATAGGCACGGGTAACTTCCACGAAAAAACCGCCAAAATCTACACTGACTTTAGCTTATTCACCAAGTTTGAGGGCATTAGTGAAGAGTGCGATAGTGTGTTTAAGTTTATCGAAAGCAGCTATAAGCCATTTCAATTTGATCATTTGATGATTTCGCCAGTCAACGCAAGACAAACTATTATGTCGCTAATTGATGCTGAAATAACCAATGTAGAACATGGTAAGGCTGGTCGAATTACGCTAAAAATAAACAACCTTGTTGATAAAGAGCTGGTTGATCACCTCTACTTTGCCGCAAGACGCGGTGTGAAAATTCGCATTATTGTGCGTGGCATGTGTTCGTTAGTGCCCTCTGCCGTTAACGAAAATATTCGCATTATTAGCATTGTTGACCGCTTTTTAGAGCACCCTCGGGTGATGGTGTTTCATAATAATGGCGACGAAAAAGTGTATATTTCATCGGCAGACTGGATGACCCGAAATCTTGATCACCGTGTTGAAGTAGCCACACCGATTTATGATGAAAAATTAAAACAGCTTATTATTGATATTCTTGAGCTACAGTTTAAAGATAGATCAAAAGCGCGCATAATCGATAGCGAACAAAAAAACAGCTATGTGCGCCGTGGCAATCGTAAAAAAATTCGCTCGCAAATTGCCATTTATGACCACCTTAAGAAATGGGAAAGTAACTATAATAATGAATGATTATCCCTCAATTGCTGCCGTTGATTTAGGCTCAAATAGTTTTCATTTAGTGGTGGCAAGAGAGGTCGATGGCTCTTTGCAAATCTTACACAAAGAAAAACAGCGCGTTTACTTAGCTGACGGTTTAGATGATAAAAATCATTTAAGCCAAGAAGCAATCGAACGCGCGCTGGCAATTCTTAAGCAGTTTGCGACTACCTTGCAGGACTTCCCCCTTGAGAATGTCAAAGTGGCGGCAACTTACACATTACGCCGCGCTAAAAATATTCATTCGTTCTTAACCCAAGCAAGTAAAGTGTTTCCTTACCCAATCGAAGTAATATCGGGGCAGGAGGAAGCGCGCTTAATTTACCAAGGTGTTGCCCATTACATTCATCACGATGAAAACCGCTTAGTCATTGATATCGGCGGCGGCAGTACCGAACTCATCATTGGCAAACACTTTAAGCACAAGCTACTTACTAGCCGCAATATGGGCTGTGTTAGTTACACCAAGCAGTTTTTTGCAGATGGACAAATCACTGCTAAGCGCTTTGCCAAAGCTGAAGTTCGCGCAGAGCAAGAACTCGAAGTGATTTTCGCCAACTACTTATCGGCTGGCTGGCAATCTGTGGTGGGAACATCAGGCACTATTAAATCTATCCTTGCCATGATCAATGCTAACGATGCCGAGCAAGAGCTGATTACATTAGAGCGATTATTAGAACTAAAAACTCAGTTTATTGCAGCTAAACAAATAAAAGCGCTACAAATTGAAGGTCTTACACCTGAGCGGCAAGTGAGTATATGTGGTGGTTTAGCTATTTTAATTGCGGTATTTAGGCTGTTTAAAATCGAAGCGTTGCAATACAGCGACTTTTCACTTCGTGAAGGCCTGCTACATGAAATGCAGCAAAAGCTCGCACACAAAGATATTCGCACTAATACCATAGCGAACCTATCTGAGCGTAACGCCATAGATAAAGAGCATGCTAACCGCGTCTCGACAACCGCAAAGTGGCTGTTTGAACAAGTAAAAGAGGCATGGCAACTTACCGATCCTGACTACATCAACTTGCTGGATTGGGCCGCGCAGCTGCATGAAATTGGCTTAGGGGTTAATTCATCAGGGATACATAAGCACAGTGCATATATCGTTGCGAATAGCCAATTACCAGGCTTTACGCAGCAACAACAAACCTTGCTTAGTTGCATGATCCGTTTTTATCGGAAAAAAATTCGTTTAGAAGAGTTTCCGGCACTGCATACCATGCAGCATTATGAAATATTGCAGCTTATTGTGATTTTGCGCTTAGCGGTACTACTGAATCAAAAGCGTATTACCGATCAAGGTTTTAAACTTGAGGTAACAGCCAAGCAAAATAGTATGTTCTTAAAGTTTCACAATAAGTGGCTTAAAGAACATACCTTGCTTTTAGCTGACTTACAGCAAGAGCAAAAATACCTTAAAAAAGTCGGCTTCTTACTCGATTTTCATTAAGCTGATTAATAGATTAATCGATTACATATCCATATGGCGATTTGAGCTTTGCATCATTTGCTTAAGGCCTTGATGTTCAAGCTCAAGTAAACGTTCGAGCTTTTCTTTGCTTTGCTCTGTATCAGCTCGCGATACCAAGTACTCGTATAAGTCGATTACTTTTTGGTGTTGCGTGGTTAAGTAAACCTGAATCGCCTTTTCATCAATTTGCTGATCTGTGCTGATATCGTTAAAAGTAATTAGCTCTGGGTTTTCAGCAAAATACTCATAGCAATAGGTATCTAGCGTGTTTATTTCTGTAATGGCTTTAAAGCCAACGAGATCTTCTGCTAGTTTCTTCTCATATTGCAGATAATAGTCCACCAGCATTTGATTATGCTCGTCCAGTAAGTCTTTAACACTGTGGAAATTGGCTGCCATTTGAGTATGAAATAACACGGTCCAATCATAAACTTGTTGTATTGTTTTAACTTGCATGTGCATTCCTTATCAAAATCAATTTAATATGACTCTGCATAAATCACGCCAGTAATAAACCCATTAATTTTCAGCCACTTAAAATAAAATGTGTAACTTGCAGCAAGTAAAAGCGTACAAGTTACACACTGACTGTAAAATTTATAGATGGCGTTTACGCCATATAAAATAAAGCGCAGGTAACACTAGTAGTGTTAAAACTATGGCACTGAGCATCCCGCCGACCATAGGCGCGGCTATTCTGCTCATCACCTCACTGCCCGTTCCAGTGCCATAAAGCACTGGCAATAACCCTATGATAATAGTGGCGACTGTCATCATCACTGGTCTAACCCGAAGGCCTGCACCATTGATGATTGCTTGGCGCAGTTCTGTAACCGTAAACTGTGCTGATTGCGCTTTCGCATCTTGATAAGCTTGGTTGAGATAAACCAGCATAATTACGCCTATTTCTACGGCAACTCCAGCTAAGGCAATAAAACCAACCCCAACAGCAACCGAGAAGTTAAAACCTTCAAGGTACATCAGCCAAATACCGCCTATCATCGCAAGCGGTAAGGTCAGCATGATCATTGCCACCTCAATAAAGCTTCTAAAATTGAGGTATAACAGCACCACAATGATTGCCAAAGTGAGTGGCAATACATAACTGAGTTTGGCTTTTGCGCGCTCCATATATTCATATTGCCCCGCCCACGTAATTGAGTAACCAGCAGGTAGCTCAAGTTGCTCATGCAGCGCTTGTTGCGCACGCTCAACATAACTGCCGATATCACTGCCTTCAATGTCGATTAAGCTCCAGCCATTAATACGTGCATTTTCACTTTTAATACCCGGCGGGCCATCTTCGATAAAGACATGGGCAACATCAGCCAATGCGATACGCTGTCCGTTTGGTGTTACTATCGGTAACAACTTAAGCTCTTCTGGCGAGTCGCGATAATCTTGTGGATAACGTAAGTTAACTGGGTAACGCTCCTGCCCTTCAACAGTTTCGGTCACATTCATACCACCGATAGCAGTAGCAACAACCTGTTGCACATCAGCAATGTTTAAACCGTAACGCGCAGCCTTCTCACGGTTGATATCGACTTTGATGTAACGACCGCCGGCAACGCGCTCAGAATAAACCGAAGCCGTGCCCGGTAAATCTTTTAAGATGACTTCAATTTGCTCACCGATTTTTTGAATTTCACTCAGCTTTGGCCCTGCGACTTTAATCCCTACAGGCGTTTTAATCCCAGTAGCAAGCATGTCGATTCGCGTTTTGATTGGCATAACCCACGCATTGGTAAGCCCTGGGAACTTAACCAGATTATCGAGCTCTTTTTTCAGTTTTTCGGTTGTCATACCCTCACGCCACTGTGACTTTGGCTTTAACTGAATAAAGGTTTCGATCATGGTCAGCGGCGCAGGATCTGTGGCAGTATCCGCTCGACCAACCTTACCAAATACCGACTCAACCTCTGGAACACTGGCAATTAGCTTATCGGTCTGCTGTAAGATTTCGCGGGCCTTACCAATTGAAATACCTGGGTAAGTAGTTGGCATATACATTAAGTCGCCCTCATCAAGGGGAGGAATAAACTCACTGCCAATTTTATTAACCGGGTAAAAGCCGATAGCAGCCAACACTAATGCCAGTACCAATGTTGTTTTCGGTGCTTTTAATACTGCATTTAACAAGGGTTTATAGGCTGCCACTAATAAGCGGTTTACAGGGTTTTTCTGCTCCGAAATAACCTGACCGCGAATAAAGTAGCCCATTAATACCGGCACAAGTGTAATCGCTAAACCAGCCGACGCTGCCATCGCATAGGTTTTTGTATAAGCCAGTGGCGAGAACATGCGCCCTTCTTGTGCTTCAAGAATAAACACCGGCATAAAGCTGACAGTGATGATCAATAAACTAAAGAATAACGCGGGCCCGACTTCTGCGGCTGAGTCCATCACCACTTGCCAACGATTTTCATCGGTCAGTGGGGTTTTCTCCATATGCTTATGCATATTTTCTATCATCACGATAGCGCCATCGGTCATTGCACCAATGGCAATCGCTATCCCGCCAAGCGACATGATATTGGCGTTTATACCTTGCCAATACATCACCACAAAAGCCGTTAAAATACCCATTGGCAACGTGATAATGGCTACGATCGATGAGCGTATATGGAATAAAAACACTACACACACTAAGGCCACGACAATTAATTCTTCAATTAACTTTGAGCTTAAGTTATCAAGCGCTTGGGTAATAAGGTTTGAGCGGTCGTACACAGGGATGATTTCAACCCCCTCTGGCAGGCCTTTTTTGAGCGACTCTAGCTTTTCTTTTACGAGTTTAATGGTTGCTTCGGCGTTTTCTCCAAAGCGCATCACAACCACACCACCAGTTACTTCACCATCGCCGTTTAGTTCGGCAATACCACGGCGCATTTGCGGCCCAAGTTTTATATCAGCCACATCACGTAATTGCAGTGGCGTGCCATTGGCATTAGTACCCAGCGGAATGGCTTCTAAATCTGCGACACTTTTAATATAACCTGTGCTTGATACCATGTATTCAGCTTCAGCCATTTCGACCACTGAGGCACCACGCTCTTGGTTACCTTGCTTAATTGCTGTTTGAATTAAACTCAGCGGAATACCATAAGCACGCAATTTATCGGGGTCGACATTCACCTGATACTGCTTAACCATACCACCAACAGACGCTACTTCTGATACACCCGGCACCGTTTGCAGCTCAAACTTTAAAAACCAATCTTGCAGGCTGCGTAGCTGACTAATATCGTGCTTACCGGTTTTATCCACCAGCGCATACAAGTAAATCCAACCCACACCTGTTGCATCAGGGCCAAGTTCAGGCCTTGCTGAATCTGGTAAGCGAGCACTTACTTGACTCAAATACTCTTGCACCCGGCTACGTGCCCAATAAAGGTCGGTGTCTTCGTTAAAAATAACGTATACATAAGAGTCACCAAAAAACGAAAAGCCCCTTACCGTTTCAGCACCCGGCACCGACAACATGGCTGTAGTGATAGGAAACGTTACTTGATCTTGCACCACTTGAGGCGCTTGTCCTGGGTAAGACGTTTTTACAATAACCTGTACATCAGATAAGTCAGGCAAGGCATCAACTGGGGTATTCTTTAAAGAAAAAATCCCAAAGCCCGCCAACATTAAAGACAGCAGTAAGACAAAGAAGCGATTACCGACTGACCAACGGATCACGGCAGCTATCATTGCATTTCTCCTTGCATAGGGTGGCTCATGGTCATGATGTCAAAAATCACAAACTCACCGTCTACCAACTTAAAGGTAAAATGCACTTCATCATCACTTTGTAAACTAGACATATCGATACGCGGCGAAAAATGAAATTCCATAGTTGCAGCCTCGCGTCCCCACTTAGGGATAGCCTCACGACTGATCACGGCTGTGCGGGCTTCACGGTCAATGCTGTTGATCACGCCATTGACCATTGCGCTGTCACTATCTGGCTCTTGCATACGCATAAAGTCAGAACTCTTACTTGATTCGGAATCTATTAAGAACTGCGCTGAAACCACTACGTTATCGTCTTTCAATAAGCCTGATAAAATTTCGACATCATGATTATCACTACGACCTAGCGTCACAGCCACTGACTTAAAGCGCCCTTCACCTAAATCAATCACGACACGGTCTTGGCTACCGGTGCGGATCACCGCTTCTTTTGCGATGACTAATTGCGGCTCAGTTGGCTTAGTAGTAATGCTGACTTCAGCAAACATATTCGGTTTGAGTAAGCCATCTTGGTTGGCAAAGCGTAAACGCACGCGAAGGGTACGATTTTTCTCATCAAGGGTTGGGTAAATATAATCGACCTTGCCTTGCCAGCGCTTACCCGGTAAGTAATCTAAGCTCATAGTAACTGGCAAGCCTTTATGAATTAGCCCTGCTTGACGCTCAAAAACTTCAGCCTCAACCCACACTTCTTCTAGGTGAGCAATACTCATCATGGTTGTGCCCGGTTTCACAAAGAAACCTTCGCGGATATTTAACTCATCCAATACGCCACTTTGCTTGGCATAAAAGGTAATGTTTTGTCTGACCTTTTGGCTTTGCTCTAATTGGGTAATAAAATCGTCAGAAACATTCAGTGAGGCTAAGCGTGCTTTTGCGGCACGTATAAGCACTGCATTGTTACGTTTAAGGGCAAGCAATAGCTCTTCTTGTGCATTCACTAGCTGTGGAGAATACAAGGTATAAAGTGGCTCGCCTTGCTTAACTTGGTCACCTGCAGCTTTTACATATAAGGTTTCTATCCAACCTTCGACACGAGGGTGAATATGCACGAGTTGGTCTTGGTCGTATTGCACATAACCAACCGTATCAACCGTCGTTTGTAATGATTTAAACCTTACGGGCGCTGTTCTTACCCCTAAGTTATTAACGACTGCTGGTGAGATTCTCACAGTACCAGGGCTGTCTTCAGCGCTACTTTGCTCCTCATAAACGGGGACTAATTCCATACCCATTGGCGATAAACCCGGTTCATCACGGCGGTAATTACTGTCCATAGGCGCCACCCAATATAAGGGCTTTTTCTCAGCGCTTGGCATAGCTTCATGATCTGGCTCAGCTAGTTTATTTAAAGCCGTTGCCAATGCCGCACCTACCGCCAAGGCGATAACTAATTTCACTGTATTATTCATTGGTAGCTCCTTGGCTTTGTGCTGCATTTATTTGGTTATCTTTTGCTGCTGCGTAATAGTTAAGGCGAGCGAGGGTTATTTGTTTGTCTATTTCGATATTCAATGCATCAATTTTTGCGTTAAGTTCGCTGATGCGTGCACGCATCACTTCTGAAAAGTCACCATCATCGTTGGTGTAAGCATTTAAAGTCGCTTCGGCTTGCTCCGCCATTTGCGGTAAAAGCTGCTGTTGATATAGTGCTTTGCGCTGAGCAAGTCGGCTTAGTTGGCTAAGCTCTTTAAAATACTGACCTTGCAGTTTTTGTAGGGTAATAAGTTTGTTGGTTTTTACCGCCTCGGCATTAGCTATTGCGGCATTAACTTGTTGATCTTGACGGTTATCAGTAAACAGCGGTAAATCAACACTTACCCCAATAGAGAATAAGTCAGCGCGAGAGTCACCCATCGGGGTATCATCACGATAGCCATAGCCTAGGTTCATACCAAATTGCGGCTTATACGCTTCTTTAGCCACTTTCACTTGGGTGTTTTTGGCACGCATAGCATGATCAATAGCAATAATTGCCGGGTGATTCATCAGCACTTCAGTCACCCCCGATGGCGCAAGCTCTTGATAAGCCATTACTGCGGTCACCTTGGTATTTTCATCGCTCACTGCACCGTTTAGCATTTCAATAGGTAGCCATTGTGCTAGTCGTTTTTTTGCACTATCAAACTGTTGCTCTAACATCACCAGCTTATCTTCAAGCCGAGTCAGCTCTAGCTGGGCGCGAATAATATCCTGCTGGCGAGTCGCACCAAGTGTATTGGCATAGCTTGCTTCTGTAATATCAATAAGCTGATTAAATAAGGCTTTATCTTGGCTGATCAGTTGAATGCTTTTTTGTGCGCGATAGGCATTTAGCCATGCTTCGCTAACAATGGCTTTAATCTGTGCTTGGCGGTCAGCTCTTAGCCAAGGGTATTGTTCAGCCGATTGTTTTAAAGCTTGTTGCTGTAAGGCAAGACTATCACCTCGGCTAAATTGTTGTGACAAGCCCACTTTGAATTGCGTCATACCCTCTTGGTCAAAGGCAAAGCCATCGGTTGGTAAGTTCATGAGTCCAACGGTTAACACTGGATCTGGCAAGGTACCTGCCGCAATGCTTTGCGCTTCTATCGCCTGTTGCTGGTATTTATTTGCCTGTAACCAAGGCTCGTGAGTCAATGCATAATCAATCACCTGATTGAGCGCCAATGGCTCTGCTTTCACTAAACTTGAGGTTATCAATACTGCGCCTAGAGAAAGCGCCTTAATCAATTTGCTGTGAATCATCACATGCTCCAAAAATCTTAAAAATGGTTAAAAAACAATAGATTTTGGGTGCAGAATAAGGAGTATTTCAGCGTTTTACTGAATTTTAGACAGACCTATCCTGCTTAAGCAGTAATAGGTGGACGATATAAAGAACTTGCGTGGAAACTAAGCTGGCTGGCGCCTAACACGGTGACTTTTTCTGATTGCTTAATTGATTTAACAACTAAATCATTTAACGGCAGGAGTGAATGAGCTGTACAGGCATTGAACGGACACGCACAATCGCTGTTATCCATTACGTCTTCATGGCAACAATCCATATCACTCATGTCGCTGTCAGCACTCATATTTGCATGATGATCCATCTGCATACTGGCATGTGGCATATCACACACCATAGCAACAGACGCAACTGACTGACCCACAAAAGTGAGCAGCATCATAGCTATCAATAAGTAGCTTGAAAGTCGCGTCATCATCATACCTTAAAAATTAATTGCCCAAATTGTAGCCCAAAATTTACGCGCTCGACAAGGGCTTATCTATTTTTATGTTACTGCTGGCAGCAATAGCAAACAGGCAATAACCAGTAAAATACCAAAATCCATCCCCCAATTCGGCATGCATTTTGATTAGCTCGCCCATTTGCCCATCGGCATTACCAGCCAAATAAGACACGATTAATGCAATCACAAACACATCGACCATGCTCCATTTACTTAGGCCCTGTATGAGTTGACCGAGCAAATGCTTAAATCTATTCGCAGGTAAAAAATAATAAAGCAATTGCATCAAGAGTTTTAAAGTGGGAATAACAATCGAGAACACTGCAACAAGCGCGGCAACAAGGTAATTTTTGTTATTGGCTAGCTCATTCACGGTGCCCCAAATGCTGCGTGTTTTTTTGTAGGCATCTATTTCACCTTCAAGCTTATCAAGCCCCAACATGCTTGAAGCCATCATTAACACGCTACGGGTATTGCGATCGCCTTCATCGGCAATCATTTCAATACCTGTTTTGGCAAGCTTAGATTTATCGATTTTTCCTTCTAGGGTGAGCACAGGCTGGGTTACACCAGGAATTAGTAACGCCAAGGCAATTAAAATAGCCAGTATTGGAAAAACAACACGCATTAGTTACAAACCTTTTTAATACTCAGAGCCCGCATCATAACGAACTCTGTGCTTTTAGTCTGTAACCGATGATAAGCTTGCGAACACTTCATCGGCATAAGCACGGGCATCGTACATAGCTTGAAAAACCACATCCATCTTTGACGCAGGGCGGATCATCATTAGCAGCTCATGAGCAGTTTGCCATTGCTCTTCTTCCATCGCCTTAACAAGTTGTAAGCTCGCACCTTGCATGCCATTAAAGTTTAACAGTGCGCTCGAAAGCTCACTACCCAGTGAAAACTCTTTGGCAATGATATCAAGCTCCATATCTAAAATAGCATCAAGTACGGATAGTAAACCGACTAAATAACCCTGCTCAGCTAGGTCTTTACCACCAGGTTCAAGCATCAGCGCAATAAATTTAGCTCTTGTTAAGCCCAGTTTAGTCAGCTCTTGCGGTTTATCATTGCCCAACTCGCTCAGCGCTAATACCCGTACAAATTGTCTAATCGCGTCTTCACCAAGGTAAATAACCGCTTGTGAAATCGAACGAATTGTTTGCTGACTATTACTGATTCGCGCATTAACTAATTTTAAAATGCGTGCTGTAAGGCCTATATCTTTAGCAACTCGTTGTTGAATTGCGTCAAAATTTAAATCTGTTTGCGCAGTACAGTTAAGTAATTCAAGCACGGCAACTTTTGATGGTTCAACATTACCAAAACTTAAAAGCTCTGGCTTGGCAAAAAAGTAGCCCTGAAACAGGTCGCAACCTGCTGCTTTTAGTTGCTTAAAGTCTTCATAAGTTTCAATGCGCTCCACTATGATAGTGGTTTCTGGGAAGCTGCGTTTAAGCTTTTTGATCATCATGTTGGTTTTGATAATCGGCTGCGTAACTTCAAGCTTAATAAAATCCATTAAAGGCAAAATATCTTGCCATTTATCTGTGCCGTCGTAATCATCAAGCGCGAACAAATAGCCTTCTTGTTTTAACTGCTTAACGCGATTCACTACTTTTGGGATACTGGTAGCCCGCTCCACTATTTCGATAACCGCACTGCGTGGTTGTAACAGCTTAGGAAAGTCATCCAAAATAGCGTCGGTCGATAGGTTGATAAACGCAGGTTGAAAACCCGTTAGCTTCTCGAGTCCCATCAACATTAACGCGTTAAAAAATAGCCGCCCCGTTGCTTGGCCATCACTCGTGCCTGCAGGAAAGACATTATCGCTCGATTCTCTATACAATAATTCGTAAGCATACAAACTTTTATCAGCATTAAATATTGGCTGCCGGGCTATATACTGAGTCACGCTCTGACTTTTGTTACCTTCCATACTTAATTCTGACATTCTACTTCTCACTTAGATGTGGCTATCTCCACATTACTATTGTTATAAGTATAGTGAAAGATGTTTACCTTGCTAAAAAACAAAAACCCAACCAAACTAGGTACATGAAAACGAATTCAATCAGACCATTGCGCTTCTCTAACTCGATTTTCTTAATTTTACTTTTTCTTACTCAAGCAGTTTTGGCTGAGCAGCAACCTGTACTGAAATACAATGTAACCGGCTCTGGGAACTACTATCCTTACTATATTGATGATAAAAGCAATCCAGGGATCCTTCCTGAAATTATCAAACAAGTTATGCTGCTTGCTGATATTCAAGTGCAGCATGTCGAGCTTCCTGCAAAACGAACCGTTAAATACCTTCACCAAGGACATATCGATTTTGATGTCATAAGCCCCGAATGGCTGAGCCAGACAGAAAAACAAAATCCACAGTTTAGTTACTCAAACACCCTGTTTGCCGTTGAAGAGTATCTAGTGAGCTTAAAAAGCTCTGTGGCTCAATGGCAGCAACTCAACAGTATTCGTAATCAACCCGTAGGGACTGTTTTAGGCTATTACTATTATGACGATAACCGCTTTAAACGGGTTGATTTTCACTCTGAGCAACAACTCATTCAGGCGTTAAAAATGCAACGAATTGAGGTCGTCATAATTGATAAACTGCCAGCATTATATTGGGCTGAGCAATTTGATGCAGATATCAGCTTTGGTGCATTACATTCGCTAGGTAATCTAAAAATTCGCCTGCGCAGTGAGCATCAATCATTGTTACCAAAAATAAATACAGCAATCAAAGAACTTAAAAATTCTGGCCGCTTAGATGCCATAATCAATAAATACACAAAAAGCATACCCCTACAATAATTAGGGATATTCCGCTTTGGACCTGCTTTTGCTATAATGCGCGCTGTTTTTCTTACCTTGTTAACTAAAAGAGCCTCCTATGAGCATTGAACAAGCCCTAATCGAACGCAGTAATAACCAATGTGAACTTTGCACTAATACAGACAATCTATCTGTTTACGAAGTGCCACCTGTTACAGAGGCTCATTCTGATAAATGCATTTACGTTTGCCAAACCTGTAAAGATCAAATTGAAAATAATGCTGATTTAACTGCAAACCACTGGCATTGCTTGAACGACAGCATGTGGAGTCAAACACCGGCTGTACAAGTTGTGGCTTATCGCATGTTGAAGCGTTTAGCTGCTGATAACGGTTGGGCACAAGACGCACTCGATATGATTTATCTTGAAGAAGACACGTTAAAATGGGCGCAAACAGCCCTAGCTGAAGATGACGATATTAAACACATCGACAGTAATGGTGTTGTACTTCAAGCGGGTGACACTGTGACACTTATTAAAGATCTTGATGTGAAAGGCAGCAGCCTTGTTGCTAAGCGTGGCACAGCAGTAAGAAACATTGGCTTAACGAGCAACCCAGAACATATTGAAGGCCGTGTTGATGGTCAACGCATTGTTATTCTGACCAAATACGTGAAAAAATAACGAGCACTCAATTTGCTTTTTAAAGCGAATCCGTAATTAAGAAAATGGGCCAAGTGCCCATTTTTTGTTAATTAAGCTATGATTAAGTCAGCGAACTTTATGCTTATTCAATTACAAAGACGCATAACCCTAAAACGCAAGGAAACAATCATGGCTTCGGATACCATCTCATCTTTCAAACGCGCTTCTCTATGCAGTTTAATGATCTTAGGGAGCAGCTTAGTATTAACAGGTTGTGGTGAAGACTCTGCCGCACCACAAGCTGAGCAATCAACAATGAAAACCCTCAATACTCAGGTTATTTATTTAGACCGCAGCATGCTGCCACCGGGTTCAGTATTAAAAGTACAACTTGCTGATGTATCAAAAATGGATGCCAAAGCAGAGGTTATCAGCGAACAAGAAATTGAATTAAATGGTGCGCCACCATATAACGTGGAACTTGAGTATGACGAAAGCAAAATTGCTGACCGTCACCGCTATAGTGTGAGTGCACGCATTGAGAATCAAGGTAAATTACTTTACATCAGCACCACTCACAATAATCCATTTGCCGAAGATGCGACGGATGATGTGTACAAGGTGACAGTAACAAAAGTATCAGCGAAAAAGCCAGACGTGACATTGACCAATACGTATTGGAAAGCAGTTACAATCAGCGGTGAGGCTATCACCGTTGAAAATAAAGAACCTTTCGTACAGTTTAAAGACGATGGTTCAACCAATGGTCACTTAGGATGTAATAACTTCTCAGGTAGTTACGAGGTTAACGAGCAGACGCTTACATTCAACCCATTAGCAAGCACCAAAAAAATGTGTGTATCACAAATGGATATTGAAGCGGCCATGTCTGCAGCACTTGCGGCAACAGCTAAGTACTCTATCAATGGTGAACAGTTAACCTTGTTAGATGATAGTGATGAGCCACTTGCGACCTTCGCAGCGACTTATATGAATTAACAACAGTTAAATACAAAAACGCCCAGCAATTGCTGGGCGTTTTTGTATTGGAGAAATTATTCTTCAACTAACTGTTCACTGCGATAAAAACCACTGCTATCGCTTAGTAATGAAACAAGCTCTGGTAATACCGCATCCATTGTTTGCTTTAGTTTCCATGGCGGGTTGATCACTATCATACCCGATGCTGTCATACCGTGAACGTCGGTGTCTGCCTCTGTTGCAAGCTCGAAAAGCTGAATGTTACGCATACCCGATGCGATTAAACCCGCTTCCATTCTGTCAATTCGCTCACGATCTACAACCGGATACCAAATCATGTACGTTCCAGTTGCAAAGCGTTTATGCGCCTTAACAAGAGTGTTAACAACCGTATCGTAGTCGTTTTTAATTTCGTATGGAGGGTCAATAAGCACACAAGCTCGACGTGATGCTGGTGGTAATAAACCAATTAAGCCTTGAAAGCCGTTTTCACCACGTACGCGAATAGAACGCTTACCTTTCATGTTGTCTTGCAGTAACTGTAAGTCACGAGGATGCAACTCAAAGAACCAACCGTTATCTTGGCGACGTAAAAAGTGCTCTGCAATTTTTGGCGAACCAGGGTAAAAATCTAAATTACCATTTGAGTTAAATGATTTAATCAGCTCAATATACTCATTAAGTGCATTGTGTTCACTGTTATGCTGCCAAAGCTTAGCAATCCCATCTAAATACTCTTGTGTTTTTTGTGCATCACTGCCTGCAAGTTCAAAAAAGCCAGCACCTGAGTGGGTGTCCACATAATCAAGCGGTTTGTCTTTAATTGTTTGGTATTTAAGAACTTCAGCTAGAACAAGATGTTTTAGAACATCAGCAGGGTTACCTGCATGAAAAGAGTGTCGATAACTAAGCATATTTATAAGTCGCCAAATGCAAAACTGCATTAAAAATGAATAGCCATATTGTACATGATAAACAGAAAATGATCCTAGCATCTGGCGTTTTGGTGAATCATAAATGAATAAAAAAGCCGCTACGCTGAATTACACCTTAATAATAAATAAAAATCCTCTAAAACGGCCGTAAATGCTGGCATATCAAGACACTTTCCTTTACATTTGCATGACAATAATCACAGTTTTATGAGCGCATTTATGAATAACGAAACTCTTTCCCAACTCGAACAACTGATCGACAAGTTAATTCTTCGCAACAGTGAACTTGAAAGCGAAGTTAAAAGCTTACAAGAGCAAAACTCTAAGCTTTTAGATGAGAACGAAACTCTGCAACTAGAAGTACTAGAAAACGAAGAGAAACAAAAAGATACAAGCAGCACACTAACTGGCCTGCTTGAGAAATTACAAAGCGTTCAACAGGCTAGCTAATGAGCGGCCCACAAAGTCAGCGGGTCACCGTAGAGCTACTAGGTAAAGAACATGAGTTCTCTTGCCCACCTGGGCAAGAACACGCCCTAGTTGCTGCTGCACAAAATTTGAATGACTTAGTGGAGCAAATGAAACAACGCTCATCGGTTCGCAATGACCAAAAAGCGTTGCTGATGGCAGCATTACATTTAAGTCATGAATTGCTTGAAGTTAAATCTCAACAAGCAGAACAAGAGCAACAACATGACAGCTTAATAGATAAGCTCAGCCAGCACCTTAGTATTTAGAAAAAAGCGCATCCTGCGCTTTTTTTGTTTACAATCAATTCTACTAACCACTATCAGAGCGAAACACTATGCGATTTTGTGCTTTTTTGATCTGTCTTTTCGTAAGCTATAGCGCCCAAGCAAGCGTTAGCTGGCATAGCATCAGTCCCGAAATCCAATTTCTACAACAACAAAATAAACTGCGTTTTTACGATTCGAATCAAGTGCTGATTGAAGGTAAAGAATGCGCATTAATGTTTGATGCCAGTGGTAACTTTGCCGAAGTAGAAAAGCTCGCAGTGCAGTTAAAAAAACGCTTAAAAACACCATTATGTTATTTAGTAGCGAGCCATTATCATGATGATCACCTGCTAGGCTTGGCCGTTTTACAGGCTGAGTTCCCTGAAGCTAAGCTTATTGTGCATCAGCAAGTAGCAACTGAGTTTGTAGCGATGCAGCAAGCATTGACAGATAAATTAGATGGTTATGAAAAAAGTATTGAATTGAGCTATCAACGCCTTGCCAATCAACCTGAAGATCAACAAGCTATTTGGCGCGACAAACTAGAACTTGCTAAAAAACGCTTATTTCGCTGGCGAGAGCTCACCTTAAAGCCACCAGCGATTAGCATTACTGAACCAACACAGCTAGACCTTGGTAATTACCCTATCGTTATTACACCGTATCAAGCACACACTAAAGGCGATCTCACTTTAAGTGCAGATCAAGGTCGCGTGCTGTTAGGTGGCGATATAGTCGACAGCTTACCCTATCCTGGGCATGGTACATTTTCTAGCTGGATAACCACGCTGCAAGGTATCCAAAAAAATACCACACTGACAACAATTTTACCGGGTCACGGTAAGCCACTGACACCTGCTGAACTTGCACTCCCTTTAAGGTTTTTAAAAACCATTCAAGAGATGACAAATTCCTCGCCAGATAAACCAGTGAGTGAATTAATTCCGCTTTTTCCTGCAGAGGTTAAACAGCAATACCAGCTTGATGAAGTGGGAGAAAGAGCGTTTTCTATGTTTCTAGAAGCTGGACTTAAACAAAGCAAATTGTCAAAATAGGGCTAAAATAGTAAAAGGATTTTATTATATGGCTCAAGTAAGTTTGAAATATTTACTTTTGCTGAGCTTGTTTATTGGCTTACAAGGATGCCAAGTAACTCAGCAAGAAACAGAACAACAACGGGCAAGGCCGGAGATTTTTAGCCATTATGAGCCCGATTTAACAACCCAACAAGCACCTAGTGAGTTTGTCGATTCAACAGCTGTTGAACCACGTCCTGTTGCTGCGTCCATAGCAGTCAATAATACCCCGCTAGCAAAGCCTCGCTCGAAAGATCTATGGCAGCATATCGCCAACAATTTAACGCTGGTATTTCAAACCAATAAACATACATCTGCACGAGTAAAATGGTATTTAAAACAGCCCAATTACCTGATTAAAGTAAATAAACGTGCGGCACCTTATTTGTATCATATCGTCACACGTATCGAGCAACAGAAGCTACCGATGGAGCTGGCCCTATTACCCTTTGTTGAAAGTGATTTTAGACCAACAATACGATCATCAGAGCAAGCCGTTGGTGTTTGGCAGTTAGTCGGCGCAACGGCTTATCATTTTGGTGTGCAAAGCGACCAATGGTATGACGGCCGCCAAGACATACTCGCTTCAACCGATGCCGCTTTAGCTTATTTAAGTTACTTACATAAACGCTTTGATGGTGACTGGCTGCATGCCCTTGCAGCCTATAACAGTGGTGAAGGACGCGTTAAAAAAGCTATCGCAAAAAATAAAAAGCTTGGCAAAAAAACTGACTATTGGTCGCTATCGCTACCAAAAGAAACCGCTGAATATATACCTAAACTTTTGGCACTTAGCTATTTACTAAAGCATCCTGAACAAGGCTTAAAGCGCCCTAAATTAGCGAATAAAGCACTCACCACAGAATTTGATGTTGGCCAGCAATTTGATTTTTCGGTGATCGCTAACTTATCTGGCGTGGGGCATAACCAGCTCCACAAATTAAACCCAGGATATTTAAAAAACCAAAGCTCGCCAAATGGTCCACATACTCTGCTTTTACCTATGGAGCGCCGCACCTTGTTGCAAAGTAAGCTGTTTCGCAACAACTTTGCCGGTGAGTATATAGTGCAAAAAGACGATACCCTTTATGGCATTGCCAGACGCTTTAATATGTCTGTAAAGGATCTGAAAGCGCTTAATAGCAAAACAAGTAACCTGATTAAGGTCGGTGAACAATTGCGCTTATCACAGCCCCAAACCATGCCGGAATCACTTATGGTTGATTACAATATCAGCCCTTACCTTGAACAGCATGAGGAAGTCATCGCAACCATTGCGGTTGATTACCTAGTCAAACCAGGTGATTCAATTTGGAGTATCAGTCAGCTATACGACGTGCCTCATAAAGACGTCGCAACGTGGAATAAACTCAGTGCCACTAGCATTTTAAAACCAGGCACCATTTTGACATTGCACCTACCGCAAGCAAAACCCGCTGAGCCGCAAGTACCAGCCAGCGAAGCCATGTTGTCAGGCATTGAAAGCTCGTTGAAAAAGCCTTGATTGCTCACTCTTTGTGGTTAGCGTAAAATCAGCGCCTATATTTAAA
Source organism: Pseudoalteromonas shioyasakiensis (assembly GCF_022398475.1). Taxonomy (GTDB): domain Bacteria; phylum Pseudomonadota; class Gammaproteobacteria; order Enterobacterales; family Alteromonadaceae; genus Pseudoalteromonas. Next base: position 31,485 of record NZ_JAKEVM010000029.1, read on the forward strand.
TTCTAAAGAGAAATAACATGCAGATCAGTAAAGACGCAGCGGTTGAGTTTCACTACACACTTAGTGAAGCAGGCGAGCAAATCGAATCAAGTAAAGATGGCGAGCCACTTTCATATATCCATGGCACTGAAGGCATGCTTCCAGGTCTTGAAAAAGCCCTTGAAGGTAAATCGGCTGGCGATAACTTTAGCGTAACACTTGAGCCTAGCGAGTCTTACGGCGAGCGCGTTGATAACCTTATCCAACGTATTCCACTTAAGCACTTACAAGGTAACACAAAAGTGTGGAAGCCAGGTATGACTGCAATCGTTCATTCAAACCAAGGTCGCCACCAAGTGACTATCGTTAAAGTGGGCCGTTTCAATGCCGATTGTGACTTAAACCACCCATTTGCTGGTAAAACACTAACGTTTGATGTTGAAGTGATTAATGTTCGCCAAGCAACTGCCGAAGAGTTATCACACGGCCACGTGCACGGTGAAGGCGGTTGTGGCCACAGCCACTAAGGGTAAATGATGACAAACGTTGCAATTGTCACTGGTGGCAGTAAAGGTATTGGCAAAGCTATTGTTGAGCGTTTAGAGCGTGAGGCCTACACAGTATATAACTTAGATATCACCCCGTCTGAGGGCAACTATCGCCACTGTGATGTTAGTGATGTTCAGCAGGTGAAGTCAGTTATCGCCGAAATTATTGCCGAGACGGGCCGCGTTGATGCCTTAATTTCTAATGCGGGTCGTCATTTAAGTGCCAGCATCGAAAATACCGATGAAGCAACGTTTGATGCCCTGTTTGCGCTCAATGTGAAAGGTGCCTATGCAGCAATTCAAGCTGTATTACCTAGCATGAAAAGCCAGCAAGGCGGCAGTGTTGTATTGGTTGCCTCTGATCAGGCAATCATTGGCAAACCAAACTCGTTTGCTTATAACCTTACCAAACATGCGCTAGCTTCAATGGCAAAAACGACAGCACTCGATTATGCCGCGTTTAACATTCGTGCTAATGCGGTTTGTCCGGGTACGATAGAAACACCACTGTTTCATAATGCGATTGATGCATATTGTCAGCGCAGTGGTGCCAACAAAGCAGAAATTGTTGCTGAAGAAGCCGCACTGCAACCGCTAGGCCGTTTAGGGCAACCAGAAGAAATTGCAGCTTTGGTGAATTTTTTAATAAGCCCAGAAGCAAGCTTTATAACTGGTAGCTTACAAAGCATTGATGGTGGATACACCACGCAATGAGCGACAAAATTATTGACCCACATGTGCACTTTTTTAACCTCACTGAGGGTCAATACACTTGGCTACAAGGTAACAATCCCCCCGCTTGGCCAAATCTAGATAAAATAAAAAAACAAATTACTGCTTCAGAGCTTAAAGCCGCTTGCCCATTTCAACTAGAAGCGCTGGTGCATATTGAAGCTGGCTTTGATAACCAAGCGCCAGTGAATGAGCTTAATTGGCTTGCAACGCATTTAAATGACATTCCCTATCGCGCAATCAGCTACAGCGCGATTGACGCATCTAGCAAACACTTTGAAGCGTCACTCAATGAGTTAAAGCACTCATCTTTGGTTGGTATTCGCGATATAACCGAAGGTGATGAAGCAAAGCGCTTATTAACTCCTCACTGCCAAGATAACCTAGCCATGCTCGCAAGCGAAAACTTACACTTTGAAGCACAGTTTGAAATTGAAAACATGCAGGTAACCGAGCAGATTATTAAATATTGCACCGCACTGCCCTCATTACGTGTAGTAATTAATCATTTAGGCTTTATTAGTAATGAGCAAAGATGGCTCGAAGCAATCATTAAACTCAGCCGCTGCGATAATATCGCGATAAAGTTCTCAGGGTTAGAGTTCACGCAAATAGCAGTAAACAAACATCTTTGGCTGGTTAATAATTTAGTTAAGTACTTTGGTGAACATCGAGTGATGTTTGCCAGTAATTTCCCTGTTTGCCAGATAAATACCAGCTACAAAAACTGCTGGGAGCACTATCACTCATTGTGCTCGCAGTCGAGTTTATGGCATAAACTAAGCTATAAAAACGCCCGCGAAATCTATCTAATTGCTTAAAAACTAGCTATATTCAGGTCAGTAAAGCTGTTTAGGTTGGTGTTATGTTTGTTCATTTTAAAAAGCCTTTAGCTGCTGTAGCAGTTACGTGTTCGCTTATCATTGCAGGCTGTGGTGGTTCTGGTAGCTCAGAGTCAGGGACTATCGATGCTGCTGATATCACATGGACTGAAGGTGTATTTGAGCCATCAAGTAAGTTTGACCAACAATGCCAAGCACTTAATGAAAAGCACTGGCTACGCGCTTGGAGTCACGAAACCTACCTTTGGTATAACGAAATTGTTGATCGCAACCCTGCATTGACTGACGGTGTTTTAAATTACTTTGCCTTATTAAAAACCCAAAACACCACTGATTCAGGTGCAAATAAAGATAACTTTCATGCCAGCTTGCCAACTGACGAGTGGCAAGCTCAGAGCCAATCGGGGCAGTCTTTTGGTTATGGCTTTAAACTTAAGTTAATCAGTGCCAGCGCCCCTCGCCAAGGGATTATCAGCTACACAGAACCTAACTCACCGGCTGCAAACCTCAATCTGAGCCGAGGCTTAGAAGTCATTGAAGTGGATGGCGTTGACTTTGTTAATGCCAGCACCCAAGCTGAGGTTGATGTATTAAATGCAGGCCTCTTTCCATCAGAGTCTGGCAAGGTGACCTCTTTTGTATTCAAAGACATTAATACCAGCGAAATTCGCGAAGTCACTATGACTGCACAAACTATTACAGGCCAAGCAGTTAGCAACATAAAGACCTTCGCCAATGGTGAAGTAGGCTACTTTCAGTTTAATCGCCATAATGCTGTAGCAGAAAAACCCTTATACGATGCCTTTAATAATTTAGCTGCAAGTAACGTTAAAGATTTAATTATTGATATGCGCTATAACCCCGGTGGATTCCTGCAAATGGCCAGCCAAGTTGCTTACATGGTAGCTGGCGAAAGTAACACCACAGGTAAAATCTTCGAGCGCACTATTTTTAATGATCAGCATCCAACGTTTAACCCAATCACTGGCGATCGCTTAGAGCCTGTTTATTTTACTGATGAGTTTTTAGGCTTTGCCGAAAACCCAGCTGTCAGCCCAGGAACCCCATTGCCTTCGTTGAACCTAGAACGTGTTTTTGTGCTGACAACAGGCAGCACCTGCTCAGCAAGTGAGGCAGTGATTAATGGCCTACGCGGTGCCGACATCGAGGTAATTCAAATAGGCGAAACAACCTGTGGCAAACCCTATGGTTACTACCCAACTGATAACTGTGATACTACGTATTTCAGCATTCAGTTTACGGGCGTCAATAATAAGGAATTTGGTGAATATGCAGATGGCTTTGCACCACAAAACAGCAACGATAGCGAGTTTCAACCTGTAATGATCCCAGGCTGCGCTGTTGCTGACGACTTCACTCATCAATTAGGCGATGAAAGTGAAGCTATGCTAAGTACAGCGCTTAGCTATCGTGAGACTGGCCGCTGCCCTGCCGCCACTTCAACGATTAGTGAACAAGGGTTTGCACCGGCTATTTTTACAGACACACCGAAAGTGCTTGATACCCGTACTTCTACCTTGCTTCAGCAAAGTAAAATTTTAGAGCAGTAGGAACCTTAATGAGAGCCCAACTAACTAGTCTATTACTGTTATCGACACTGCTAGGCTGTAGTGCTCAAAGCCAAGAGCCAACACCGAAACTGCAGCATGCGCGGTTAACTGAGTCACAAAGTGAGCTAATAGCAAAAGGGATAGCAAGACTAATGCATAGCAAGCCTATCGCTGTAGCCGATGATGCGTTTATAAATAGCAGTATATTAGTGACTGATAGTATGAATGTACTGGATGCGCAAGGTAACCCGATAATGGGTAAACAGCTAGCGATGCCTGAGCGTTTTGAATTATTAATCAAAAATAAAATGTGTTTTGTGCGCCATTTAGATAGTAAAGCGACCGAGCCACTGCCTTTGGTAAAATGTAAACCGATAAACTAATCTAAACTAAAAAACAGATATAAAAAAAGCCCTTACGGGCTTTTTTAGTCGGGGGACAATCAAATTGATTGTTCTTATGCTTAGAAGCGAGCTTCAAATCCTAAACGAACAGAGCGAGGTGATTGCCATGTATACGCAGAACCATAATAAGAGTTAACTTCACCCTCATTTTGCTCATAATGCTCATTCGCAGATGTCATCTCTTGGCTATTAAGTACGTTAAATACGTTAATAGTTGCACGCATATCAATATCAGATACCGTGAAGTCATATGCAGCTGATAAATCTAAGTTAAACGTCCAAGGAGTACGACCCGCTGTACCACGAGTGTGCTGCTCATAGATTTTTTCGTCTTGTTGACATTCGCCATCACCATTCGTGTCTGGACAATCATTGGTATAGATGTAGAAAGTATCACCCCAGCCACCATTTAGGTTTGGATCTTTTGATGGATAACCTTGGCCGAATAGGCTTTGTGGACGACCACTTTGTAGTGTTGCATTCCAACCAACAGTTAAGTTTTCAACTGGTTCCCAGCTACCGAAGAACTTAAATGTGTGACGACGATCGTTAGGTTGATAACCTTGTGAACCATCCATTACTGCTGGGAAGTCGAAATCTTGCGTAATACCCGCATCAGCTTGGCCGATATCAGACTTAACAGCACCTTCGAAGTTACCTACACTACGTGCCCAAGTATAACCGAATTGGTAACGGATAGTTTCCGCGCGGTAATCCAAGCTAAATTCAACTGACGTATACTCATTGTTTGCTTTCGGTAAGCCGATTGTTTCAGCTGAGTAAGTTGTTAGTGAGCCTGCATCTGGAACACCGTCATTATCAAAGCTTGAATCACCCCAATCAGTACCATTCCAGTAATAACCATCGCTGTACCAGCTTGATGTAGAGCCTGGGTTGATCATGACGCAGTATGGGTATGCGTAACGGCCACAGTAATCATCTAGTGCAGTTGCAACTTCACGATATGTACCTTTTAAACCAACGGTATATTCATCGTTGAGTGCTTGTTGCACACCAATGATGTACTCATCTTTAGAAAACGGATCCGCTTCTTTTGCTTGGAAAATATCTTTTTCAGGGATAACAGGTACACCACTCACTTGTTGTGAATTTGCTAAACCACCACTGCCGATAGTATCAGCTAAAGGAGCAAGGCCTGTTGGTGCGCCTGTTGTTGGATCCACACCCGTATACGTATAGGCAGTCGTAATATCACTAACACCTGATGCCGCACGGAAAATCGTGTTATTAGCAACTGGTAAATAGTAACGACCATATGTACCGTACACTTTCGTATCACCCGTACCTGTTGGATCCCATGTGAAACCTAAGCGAGGAGCAATGTCTGTTTTGAAGCTTGTTAATAACTTGCCAGTCGTACCCCAGCTATCGAATTCGTCGATACGTAGGCCAACTTTAACAGCAAAATCATCAGTTACTTGCCAGTGATCTTCAAGATAGTAAGCAGTTAATTCAGACTCAAAGCTACCACCACCGTCAAAGATACGATCTTCAACATAATCAAGTGCAGCACCTGTGTTATTGGTTAGTGCACCATTATCAGCTTGCCAGCTACCATTATCTGCAAGCGTACGATAGTCATAGCTATGGCCACCAATTGGTTGGCTGATTCGCTCTGATTTACGCTCTTGATAATCGATACCAAAGCTAATTTCGTGTGCATCCCACACATACTCAACATCTAAGCGATATTGTGTATTGTCATCGTTATTGGCACCAAAACTACCACCAGCACCACAGCCAGTGATTGGGTTTGAAGTACCACGCGAGTCAGTTACACTTGGACAAACTAGATTCTCAGATTGAGTTTCATATTCAGTTTTGATATTACCAGCCATTGCTGTAACTACTAGGTCTTCTGTTAAGATACCTGTATAGCTTAAGCTTTGTGCTTTACCACCACGTTTTAGAAGTGCGCCATCAATACGATCACCAATCGCACCATTGTCATACTCAAAAACAGAGCGCTCAATATCACGACGGTTTGAGTAAGCAAAATAGCTCAAGCGATGATTATCCGTAATATCCCAATCAAGCTTACCACCCCAGAAAAGGTTATCACCGCCTGATGCTGATTCTTTACGATATTGATCGTTTGGTGAGAATTCGTCACCTCCCCAAGTGTATGTAGACTCTGTATCACGAGGGTTTACTAAGCCATAGAAGAATAAAGTATCTTCAATTAACGGACCACCCACTGCTAAAGTGACATCCGCGCTATTATCAGAAGCTACGCTTTCGTCTCGGAAAATTTGTCCGGCGCCTTGGTTACCACGTGAAATAGAACCCTCTTCTTGAAGTGAGTCAGGAGAATATTGTACAACTGCAGAGAATTCCCATTCATTGGTACCACTTTTGGTTGTGGTGTTAATCGTACCACCCGTCGCACGGCCAAACTTCGCTGAGTAACCACCCGTTTTTACTTGGAATTGGTCATAAAATTCGAATGGTACTTCACCACAGCCTAGACCTTGACGTGTATTTGTTACTTCAAGACCATTGATATAACAAGCATTTTCCGCAACAGATGAACCACCAAATGAGGCAGTGTTACCAAATGCACTATCACCTTTAACTGCACCAGGCGCTAATAATGCAACCGAAGTAAGATCACGACTGATAGGCATACGATCGATTTCAGCATCGGTAATAACCAAGCCTGAGTCAGCTGTCGATAAATCAATTGATGAAATACGTGCACCAACAACTTGAATAACTTCAGGGCCTGAGTTTGCAACACTTGCTAAATCAAAGTTTGCCTTTGAGTTAGCACCTAAAGAAACACGCACTTTGTCTTCAGCAACAATATTACCGTCTTTTAGAATCTGAATGTCATAGTTACCTGAAGGTAATGATGCAAAGCGGAACGTTCCATTTTCTGAAATATTTAAAGTACGTTCTAAACCTGTTGCTGGGTTTTTAACTTTTACAGTGTAAGAAGAGGTATTTGCCACATTCTGAACAGAACCAATTACGTCCGATGCAGATGCAGGAAGGGCTAAACCTAGCGATGCAGTAACTGCTATCGCTGTTATGCTTTTCCGAAACATAGATTTCATTTTTGTATCCCTGTTTAAATTATAATTATTTGCGCCTATAAAATAGGCACAATTACATTAGTAAAGTGAAACAAGAATGTAAATTAAAAACACAAATATATTACAAAAAAACCATATTTATTAGAACCAAGGACTAAATGTAACTTTATGTAATCACAGGGTTTTAATC
>NZ_JAKEVM010000290.1 GCF_022398475.1 Pseudoalteromonas shioyasakiensis
CAAGATATCTTAATTAGTAGTTTAGATTTACTGCCTACTCCTACCAAAATTATAAACTCTAACACTATTGATAAAGGAGCTGCACTTTCACCGAATGAAAAACACATTGTCTACATGTCAATGAAACATGGACTACCTCAACTTTTTTTAAAAAATATAGAGAATGAAAAAGAAACATTACTGTTTGAGAACACTAAGCAAGAATTTGCTTTATCAAAGCCTATCTGGGACATCTCGGGAACCCGCATAGCAAGCAGTATAAATAACAAACCGTTTATTATTGAGTTTGAACAGAACCAATTCTCAGTCAGATGGTTAAATGAAATCATTGGTGAACCAATAGCGTGGTATAAAAAGTCAGATGCCATTTTGTTTGTTGATAAGAACACTCACAATGACGAGATAGTTAGGTTTAATTTAACTACTAATCAGATAGTGTCATTGAAAACACAATTGACCTATAAAGAAGTCTTTTTAAATGATAAAGACGAATTACTGAGCTTTCACAATGGCCGAGTTATCAGCAATGGAGACACTAACCTTTTAAATAATAAGCATTTTATTTTAAGTGTCTTTCCACAGGAAAATGGTTTTTTCTATCAATACACACAAAATCAGACACCTACTATGAATTTTTATGATTATAAACAAGGTGTTCAAAATCTAAGTAATGATTTTCAACAGTTTTGCGTAGTGTTTTGTAGCCAAATAACAGCACTAAACGGAAATACCATTTTATTAAAAGAACAACATGATACGGCAGATATTTTAGTTTTGAAAATAGCTCTAAAGTAATAGCCATTCTTCTATATATCTGCCGTATATCTACAAATCTACTTGCTAGGGGCACTCTCTTAAATAAAGCAATGACATTAGTGTGTAAGTTTAATAGCTTAACTGGTTTTTTAATATTCAAATTCCCCCATCTACTACCC
>NZ_JAKEVM010000291.1 GCF_022398475.1 Pseudoalteromonas shioyasakiensis
GTCCGATACTGTCTAGTATTGGACTTAATATATCTTTAGTATTTGCAACATTAACTAGATTGCCATACTAATATTCAAGGAATATGTATGAAAAAGTTTATCGCTATTAGTTTAGTTTTAATCACTACAATTTTAACCGGTTGTGCTACAACAGGAAGTGCATCTCCCGATGAAAAACGTGCTTTAGTACAAAGCATGAAAAACAATACACTAAGTGAGCTTTACGCTCAAAAACCTGATGTTAAACAACAAATTGCTAACTCTGCTGGTTATGCGGTTTTTGATAATGCCAATGTAAATGTTGTTTTAGCCAGTTTTGGCGGTGGTTATGGTGTTGTTAAAAATAACCTAACCGGTAAATCAACTTACATGAATATGGGTGAAGCGGGTTTAGGTCTAGGTTTAGGTGTTAAAGACTTTAATGTTGTGATGGTTTTTCATAACCAAGCAGCAGTAAATCGCTTTATTGAACATGGTTGGGCATTCGGTGGAAATGCAGATGCTGCAGCAAAATATGAAGATAAAGGTGGCGCTTTAGTTGCCGAAGCAATTGCAGACCAAGTAACTGTTTACTCTTTAACCGAAAATGGCCTTGCGTTACAAGCGGTACTGAAAGGCACTAAGTTTTGGGTAGATTCTGAGCTAAATTAAGCTATTTAAAACCCTTCTAAAAGTGGGCTAGTTAGCAACCTAACTCCCACTTTTAATTATTTTAACTAATTTAACATAACGTAATTTATGGGCTATCTACGATACCGCAAAGGCGGGACTGTATTAGTCATAACTGCTGCACTCGCAATTGTCATTGCTACCGCCACACATGCCGCAGTTATTTTCTTTTTTATTTCAGACCAACGATCTTTTAGTTCTTTATCCTTTGTTTTTTCAATAGATAAACTAATAAGAGCTTCTTTCCAATCA
>NZ_JAKEVM010000292.1 GCF_022398475.1 Pseudoalteromonas shioyasakiensis
ATATTTGGGTTTATATGTTAGCCAGTAATCATTTAACCGCTCAGTGAAACTTCCCGCTATATCGCCATGTAACAAATATTGTTCAAGTAAACTCGATACCAATTTTACATGCGCCAATTCTATTTCAGCATTCTTCAAATTTTCTTTTGAAATGGCGTCCTGAGCGTTTTCCACACCTTGTGATATTACATGGTTTAAGCTTGCATTAAGCGGATGCGGTGGCATGTGCTCTCCATTTACATATAACGCTTTGCTAAGGGGCAATTGACTGTAGGCTATACTTGCGCGAAGCGCCAAGCCAACAGTTAATTGTCCCAGTGAGTTTACGAACGAACTTGAGCAACTTGTTATAAGCCATCTTTTGCACCGTGCGTAAACAATAAAAATTTTGGGGCATACCCCGTAAATACAACGTGCCCTGAGATATATGACATACCAAACGTCAAGATACCTAAAAGCCAACTAATATGATCATATGGTTCTGTAAACGCAAAAGTAACGGTAGCTAAAATAGCAAAAAATGAAAGTATAAAGATGAACCCCGCAAGCACTCTAAAAGGAGTTCTAACTTTAGCTAATTGTTCCCTCGGTAAACTCATATATTCCTTTGGCTTATAACGCCGCAATATGGGGCGTATTAAGCTTGGCTAAAATTAGCGAAGAATGAGCGCCAGCCAAGCTTTAGACGTCCCATCCATAATTGCCTTGTTATATGTAAATTACTTTTGCGTTAATCGGTAATTATGAGCTTCTATAGCATGATCTAAAAATTGCCAAGGAACATACATATTATTTACGTACACGGAGAAAGCATTTTCAATATATTTGGGTTTATATGTTAGCCAGTAATCATT
>NZ_JAKEVM010000293.1 GCF_022398475.1 Pseudoalteromonas shioyasakiensis
GAAGTAAACAATAATAATCATCAATAATGCCAATTGTAATATTCTCAAATTTGCTTTTTTGTGTTCAGCAAAATAAGCCGGGAATTTCTCTCGTATTTTATTTAAAATTAATGAGCTTTGATCTTCCCCTAAAACTCTTACTGCTTTGTTTAACTCTATTGCAATATCTCTTTGATGTTCATAAATTACTTGCTTTGCAAGAGTTTGGACTTTTTTATTAGCCCCAAAATAAGTTTTTAAAAAATTGGCTTCGAACTTGTCAGCAATTTTACAAACATTTTCAAAGCTTTTAGTTTCAAGGACGAATATTTTGAAACTGATACCTAGCGCTGGGCTGAACAAATCTAACCTATTAAGCTCGTATTGAATGTTAGGGTTGTATTCAATAGCTAACTTCCAGTCATCTTCAAACTCAAAATAGTTGTAGTTTTTTGTATCTTCATCAGAAAAAAAGCACCCACCATTAGCTTTTAATTCGTTATCGTAAACCTGTCTTTTTGTGCTGTTAGATAGGGTTTCATAAGCTAAATTAATTTGCTGAAATTTCTTAACTGAAGTTTCTGATGTCGATACGTCTGGGTGATATTTTTTTGACAGAGCTCTATAAGCAGCCTTGATAACTTCAGCTTCTGCACTGGGACTAATACCCAAAGTAAGGTAGTGATTATCCATAAAAACTTACATGTCTCTTTTGAATTAATAAGATCCAGTATGAGATAAAACATAATAATTCATAAGCTTAGTAGCTTTATGAATATTTAATATTTATCGAGTTGTTAACTAGAAAAGGAAACTACATGTAGTTTTTAACAAGGAAGCCCTTTCCATAGACGCAGTAATATATCCCATAAAAT
>NZ_JAKEVM010000294.1 GCF_022398475.1 Pseudoalteromonas shioyasakiensis
GTCCACCTATATTCAGTCAAAGTTTCACGTGCTCCGACCTACTCGATTTCACTTAAGATGCATTTTCGTGTACGGGACTATCACCCTGTATCGTCAAACTTTCCAGAATGTTCCACTAACACATAATAAGCTTAAGGGCTGGTCCGGTTTCGCTCGCCGCTACTTCCGGAATCTCGGTTGATTTCTGTTCCTACGGGTACTTAGATGTTTCAGTTCTCCGCGTTCGCCTCTTACACCTATGTATTCAGTGCAAGATACCTGCAAGCAGGTGGGTTTCCCCATTCGGAAATCCTAGYCTCAAGCGCTTTTTACTAGCTTGACTAGGCTTATCGCAAGTTAATACGTCCTTCATCGCCTCCAACTGCCAAGGCATCCACCGTGTACGCTTAGTCACTTAACCATACAACCCAAACGGGTCTTTGTTAGTGACAGCTGTTAACTTCGCCAGAAGTTAATTCATCAAATAATGATGAGAATACTAAAGTAGATACCAATTAATCTKTCGATTAATGGCATATTTTTTACTTTTGAAAACTCTTTATAGATACRARTATCTATAAGAATTTTAATATCAGCTTTCCAAATTTTTAAAGAGCATATTAATTAGTTAAACCAAGCGGYTTAGCTAACTAACAATCATCTGTGTGGACACTACGAACAAATAAGTTCTAAATCGTATAAGGAGGTGATCCAGCCCCAGGTTCCCCTAGGGCTACCTTGTTACGACTTCACCCCAGTCATGAATCACTCCGTGGTGAACGTCCTCCCGAAGGTTAGACTATCCACTTCTGGAGCAACCCACTCCCATGGTGTGACGGGCGGTGTGTACAAGGCCCGGGAACGTAT
>NZ_JAKEVM010000295.1 GCF_022398475.1 Pseudoalteromonas shioyasakiensis
ATGAAAAACTCAGCTAAAATATAAATAAGCCCGATAGTAAATCCTATAAATGCACCTAAGATACATATTAGAGCTCTTTTTGGCTTTGCTTTTATTTCCGGGATGACTGGCGCATCAATAACCTTAAATACATACTCATCTCTAACATTAGCGAACATGATTGTTTTTGCCTGCTCCTCAATAAGCTTGTATAAGATTGACTTCATATCAGCAACATTAGTCTTTTCGATCTGTTCAATTAAGAAATGAGTGCTTTTATTTGCTTCTAATACATCCCTTTTTTTCATTTCCCTATTTATATCTTCAATCAGCAAAGTAACCCATTTATGGGCAACTGTAGGCGAGATATGCATGATTGATAACGTTAACATACCTGTATCTTTATCGACATTTAGTAACATAGTGTCACGAAAATAATCGTATGCCTCTAAATATGATGGTGTTGTTTTCAAAGGTAATGATACTTCTCTAACCCATTTTTTCGATGATGGGTCATAGATGCTTTCGTCATAAACAACAGAGTTATTCTCTCTATCCCATGACTTTGCAGCCATCAGATCAGGTAGTATTTGATGCCTATTCAAAAACTGCTTAAAGAACTGCCTTGACTGTAAGATTTCTATTGCCAATTGAACTTTATTACTTGTTTGTCCACCTACATTCACACCCGCTAAGCTAGCTAGCCCACCAAGTTGACCAGCTAAAGATGCAAGCCCTCCTCCTTGTTCACCTTCAGCTGGCGCAAGTAAAGCTTCCGATTTATAAATATCAGGTTGTGATAGGGCGAAAGCAACAGATAATATAGAACTAATAACCAATATAATTAGTAACTTATAC
>NZ_JAKEVM010000296.1 GCF_022398475.1 Pseudoalteromonas shioyasakiensis
GTCTTAAATATGGTTGTAGTGGTCAACTAATTTTGGCCACAGTTTTAGAATCTTGGTATCTAACCTCAGATTCATTTGACGCTGAACCAGCAATATAATGATGAGTTATACATTAAATTATCTAACTTATTGAAACAGGTGGTGTAAGTGAAGGTTTTATCAAATAGTTGAGAGTTTCACCGTTAGGGAGCCGTACAACGCATTTAAGAAGCTTTATCTCGAAACCTAACAGAGTATTAAATTGAATTGATTCAAGGCGCTGAAGAGCCTATTGAAAGGCAATATGAGACTGCCAAAGACCTATCACAATCTATTTCTGCATTACTGAAGTTTACAAAAGCTTTTGCTGATTAAAAAAACAGCACTCGCTACTTTTTTCTTACCAACCCTTACCTATTCTAGTCTGCGCGACTTTCGTGGTAATTTTAGTTTACACATCATAACCCGTGCAATTACCGCGATTAGTATCTCGGCTACAGTTGTAGAACAATTTTTGCGGGTTCTTTTCGAGAAACTTATAAAACCGTTAAAACAAGATGCTTTGCTATTTATAGTATTATGCGTTTCAGGCTAGCCTTAAAAGCCTTTATATTTGCGGCTTCTAGCGAGTTATCCACGGTTTCTGTGGATAACTCTGTTTATTAAACTTTAAGAACAGCTATAGTGCTAGGATTTTCGAGGGCTACAGCAATTTCAAGTATTTAATTCACTTTTTTTAATTCATTTTAAATCAATGTGTTAGTGTTTTTATCTGAAGCCTTGCTGAATTGATGAGTAAATTTATTCGTGACGATGAAATGGCGCTATTTATTGTGTAAAAAAAC
>NZ_JAKEVM010000298.1 GCF_022398475.1 Pseudoalteromonas shioyasakiensis
AAATAGAGGAGAGGTATTCTATATAAATGGTGCAAATAGAGGAGAGGTATTCTATATAAATGGTGCCCGGGGCCGGACTTGAACCGGCACGCTGTTACCAGCGAGGGATTTTAAATCCCTTGTGTCTACCAATTCCACCACCCGGGCATCGGGTCGCTCGTAAGAGCATGTGGAGTATTATATGGAGGCGGAACCCGGAGTCGAACCGAGGTAGACGGATTTGCAATCCGCTGCATGGCCACTCTGCCATTCCGCCTTATCGCTTCCAAATAATTGGAGCGGCACACGAGGCTCGAACTCGTGACCTCAACCTTGGCAAGGTTGCGCTCTACCAACTGAGCTAGTGCCGCAAATTTAATTCTGTCAGTATTTTGACCGTTGGTACACAACCTTGAGGTTGCGATGATAACGTTCTGGCAACTGAACTAGTGCCGCAAATTTATTTCTTCATCCAATAAACTATTTAAGTTTAAATGGTGCCCGGGGCCGGACTTGAACCGGCACGCTGTTACCAGCGAGGGATTTTAAATCCCTTGTGTCTACCAATTCCACCACCCGGGCATCGGGTCGCTCGTAAGAGCATGTGGAGTATTATATGGAGGCGGAACCCGGAGTCGAACCGAGGTAGACGGATTTGCAATCCGCTGCATGGCCACTCTGCCATTCCGCCTTATCGCTTCCAAATAATTGGAGCGGCACACGAGGCTCGAACTCGTGACCTCAACCTTGGCAAGGTTGCGCTCTACCAACTGAGCTAGTGCCGCAAATTTAATTCTGTCAGTATTTTGACCGTTGGTACACAACCTTGAGG
>NZ_JAKEVM010000299.1 GCF_022398475.1 Pseudoalteromonas shioyasakiensis
GTATCATACCTATCATATAACTCTTGAACTGAAGTATTACAGTATTGACAATTATTCCCCATGAAATCATATAATTGCTTTCTAGACATAACATTCCCTTTATTTAACTACCTGTTTTTTCTGATATATCACCGATAATATCTAGTAATTGGTTTTGAAGATCAAATAAATATTTGTCTTGATTGGATGTTTGCTTTTTTAGGCTTTGGTACATCTGTTCAGATTTCTTAGCTGACCATTTATACCGATGCACGAGTTGCACATCTGATGGTTTTACTTTTCCCCAGGGGGTAAGCAATAAGTTATCCTCTTTTGAAATTCTACATTCTGACCACGGGCCAGTAGGTGGCATGTAACCGCGATACATAATTTCTACTAGTTTTTCTATCGGTTTAGTTGATTTGTTAACTAGGGATAGGGCATGACAGTCGATGTAAACTCAATAAACTTGATTTCATTGTTATTGTGCAAATTGGTGGTGCGTTCGCTACCGTTTTGCCGCAGTGAAAACAGACATTACATGGATTAAGCGTGTAATTGAAAAGCACGGTGAAGATATAACGAAACTACAGGATAAATTATGATAACGACATTAGGTAAATATTTAGCAGCTAAACTGCTAACCGAAGCATTTATAAAACGTGTATGTTTGGCAACAGTTAAGCACTTAGCAAGCAAATCAGAAAACAAGCTTGATGATGAAATTGTTGATGCTTTATCTGAAGCTTTAAAGTAAAAATCCAAAAGGGTGTAATGGCCAACAAAAAGCCCGCTAAAAATGTGGGC
>NZ_JAKEVM010000003.1 GCF_022398475.1 Pseudoalteromonas shioyasakiensis
ATGTTAATAAAATAGGAATAATTACCAATTTTTAGAACATTTACTTTAGATTAGTTATTTTTTAACCAAATAGCTGCTTGTTTTGCAAAATAAGTCAGGATGCCATCGGCGCCAGCACGTTTAAATGCTAGTAATGATTCCATGATTATTGCTTCTTCTGCAAGCCAGCCGTTATCAATGGCTGCTTTATGCATGGCATATTCACCACTTACTTGGTAAGCAAAAGTGGGTACACCAAACTCATCTTTTACGCGGCGTACTACATCTAAATAAGGCATACCTGGTTTTACCATCACCATGTCTGCACCTTCTTGCAGATCGAGGGCTACTTCACGAATTGCTTCATCAGAGTTCGCAGGGTCCATTTGATAGGTCTTTTTGTCGGCACCTTTTAAGTTGCCTGCAGAACCTACCGCATCACGGAATGGGCCATAATAGCTAGAGGCGTATTTAGCAGAGTAAGCCATGATACGAGTGTGGATATGGCCTTCGGCTTCGAGTGCTTCACGAATTGCACCAATACGTCCATCCATCATGTCTGATGGTGCAACTACATCCGCACCCGCTTCGGCATGCGATAGCGCTTGTTTAACTAAAATTTCAGTTGTGACATCATTAATCACATAACCGTCTTCATCGATAATGCCGTCTTGACCATGAACGGTGAATGGGTCAAGTGCAACATCTGTGATCACACCTAATGTAGGAAAAGCTTCTTTAAGCGCGCGGACAGTGCGTTGTGCTAATGCATCTGGGTTATAGGCTTCTTCAGCAAGTAGAGATTTTTTATCGCTCGGTGTTACCGGGAAAATAGCCACTGCAGGAACACCTAATTCAACAAGCTCTTTTGCTTCTTCAAGTAGTAAATCGATAGAAAGACGCTCAATGCCAGGCATAGACTCAATAGCTTCGCGGCGGTTTTTACCTTCTAACACAAATACAGGAAAAATAAGGTCATTAACAGTTAGTTGGTTTTCAGCCATTAGGCGACGAGAGAAGTCATCACGACGCATGCGGCGCATACGTGTATAAGGGAAAAGGTCGAGTCCTGATTGGGCCATGCTTTGTATACTCCTAGTCTGGTAGAGGATAACTCACTACGCGATTTCGACCTGTTTGCTTGGCATGATATAAGGCTTTGTCGGCATAGTCAGTGAATAAACTTGGGTTATTAATGTCTTCAGCAATTGCGCTGTAAACACCTGCACTCAAAGTAAATTTAATCGTTGTTCCGGCAACTATTATATCAGTATTTTGGGCTGCTTTGCGTATTTGTTCGGCAATTTCTAATGCACCTGTCAGTGGCGTATTAGGCAACAGCACGACAAATTCTTCGCCGCCGTAGCGCGCCACTTCATCGAGAGGTCGTTTCAGGTGCTGTTTAATGACATCGGCAGCTGATTGAATGGTTTGATCACCGGTTAAATGACCGTAGGTGTCATTAATTACTTTGAAATGGTCAATATCTAACATGATGATGGCTAAAGGTGTTTGTTCACGTCGCGAGCGGCGAATATCCATTAGTAGCTTTTTATCGAAGTAACGGCGGTTCTTGGTTTTTGTCAGCGCGTCTTCCATATTGAGTTGTTCAAGCTCTCGGTTTTTCTCTTCAAGCTCGCGTAATGTCACTTGTAACTCAAAGGTACGCTCCTCGATATTCGCTTCAAGGTCTTGGCGAGCTTGTTCTTGCAGTTCAAGGCGCTCGCGCATTAAAGTATCTTTAGCTTTGCTCTCAGCTAAGGCATTTTGTTGTGCTGCAACTTCAGCATCGCGCTGCATCAAAAACAGTTTTATAACTGCATAGCTTAAACTTAAGCTACAAACCAAAAAGCAAATAAAGGTAAGTGACAGCACTCCGATATTTAAATTAAACGGGTTAAATACCCCAAGTGCGCTGTAAATAATGGCGCAGAAGAAAGCGAATAGGGCGATTAGAAAAGCGCTACAAGGCTGTTTATACTCACGGTTAAACTGCTTTAGAGCAATACTTGCAAAGATGATAAGCACCACAGGTAAACTTAATAAGCAAAGTGTAATAGCAATATGAATAGGTAAGAACCACATTGTTACAGTAATAAGTACAACCGCCCACGCTAGCCAATACTGAAAGCGATTTAAGCGAGATTTGGTAAAGCCGAATATATAGCCTTGCAAGGGCACAAATAACGCACCACAGATAAAAAATAGAGTCGGAATAGTTAACTGTTGAAACGATGAACCGCTCGGTTGTAAGTAACGATAACCATAGCCATAAAGGTAGGCTAATGACAACCAAAGTAAGGTAAGTAATAACCCTGTGTAGGCGAAATAGCGGCGTCTAGAGAAGCCATAAAGCACTAAATTAGTGAGTGCGAGAGATAAAATAAAACCGACTAATAAGCCGTATAATAAATTGAACTTACTTTTATGTTTTAGATATTCAGAGGGGCTCCAAAGGCTTAGGGGCACTCTTAAACCACCATTGTTTTTAACTTTGAGGAAGATTTCGGAATGGCTGGCTTTTGGAATAGTTAATGAGGCTAGCAGCGATTCATTTTTAATTTGCCGACTAGCTAAAGGAACGGCGTCACCAATTTTGGTGTTAAATAACACATGCCCACCTTGCAGATGAAAGACGCTTACTTCATCTAGTAAAGGGTTATCTATCGATAATATCAGGGGGACATCATTTAACGATGTGTTTTTTATCGATAGCTTGAGCCACAGAGGCTTTAAAGTCATGCCTAGATTTAAGGTTTCACCTCGGTTTTTCAGCCATTTTACATTAGCATTGCTAAACGCTTGTTGTTGAGTAATAGGATCAAGGGTGTACTCAACATTTAGCGTATGTTGAGACTTAAATTGTGAGCTAACAATAAGTGGGTTAGCCAATGAATAAGGAGTAAATAAAAAAACGAAGAGTACGCCACAAAGTGACCATAGGCGCTTCATCTTAACCCTTTATGGAAAATAATTGTTGAAAGTTTAGTGTAGTTTGTTTTGCCACTTCAGTAAATTCACAGCCTTTTAAATCAGCAATTTGCTGACACACATAAGGAAGGTTCTGAGGTTCATTGCGACGAGACTTCGGTCTTGGTCTAATATTTCTTGGCATTAAAAAAGGCGCATCAGTCTCGATTAACAAGCGATCTAAAGGGATTGATGGCACTAAGGCTTGAAGTTGCTCACCACGGCGTTCATCGCAGACCCAGCCCGTAACACCGATATAAAGCCCCATTGCTAGGTAACTTTGTAGCGCTTTTTCATCCCCCGTAAAGCAGTGCAATACGCCTCGTACTTTGAAGTCACTTAAAATTGCGAGCATATCTTCACTAGCATCTCGCTCATGCAAATACACTGGCATATTCAGCTGCTCAGCTAGCTGCAGTTGGCGTCTAAAAACGCTGCGCTGAACGTCCCGAGGAGAAAAGTCACGATTGTAATCGAGGCCACATTCACCAATAGCAACTACTTCCTGGTTTTGGCTAAGCGTTGTTAAGTGTTCTTCAAGGTGTTCGTCGGCGGTTTTTGCATCATGAGGGTGAACCCCCGCAGTGCAAAATTGCTTAAATTGTTTGGCGAGGTTAAGAGAGGCTTGGCTACTTTGCAGATCGCAGCCGATAAGAAGCAGCTGCGTTACATTTGCCTCAGCGGCACGTTGTAACACAGCTTCATGAATATCATCAAATTGATGATTGCTTAAGTTGACGCCAGCATCAACCAGCGAAATGCTCATTAGTTAGTGCGCTTTACACGAATCGAACGGTTTTGGCCTTCAACTTTTAAAAGGAAAGAATTGAAAACGCCACGTTCAATAACCACAACATCTTGTTTTTTTAGACGTAAGCTATCAGAGCCAACTTGACGCCATTGTTGACCATTATCAAGTTCGATGATGAGTTCACCGTAAGGGGCTTTTTTCACGCTTTTTACACTAGCGCTAATTTGGTCATCGTTTACTTTAGCAACTTCTTTATGCTCTAAACCAAAGTCTTCATTTTTTGTTCTTACGATTTGTTCATTTGTTGCTCCTGCTGCGGCAACAGGTGCTGGGGAAGCAGCTGCAGCTGAGCTTGCAACAGGTTGTTCAATTTGTTTCTTTGTCGCAGGCTTTGATAGTGATTTACCTGCCATCACGTTGTCGTAACAAAGTAAGCGGTTAAAATCATTTTCAACAAAAGTACAGGCTTGCAATGCTTGTAAGTTAACTTCGTTTGCTTGTGCAGTGCCAGTAATCGTTAACAGTGCAACGAATGGAATGAGTTGTTTTTTCATTTATTCCTCTGATTCCTGTTGAGGTTTGGCGGTATAAAATGCAGCCAAAATTAAACCTAATTCAAATAATAACAGCATGGGTAATGCTAGTAATGTTTGTGACAGTACATCAGGAGGTGTTAAAAACATGGCAACCACAAATACACCTACCACGATATAAGGTCGTTTTTCTTTTAAACTTTTCGTTGTTGTTGCGCCACTCCAGCATAACAGCATGATGGCAACAGGTATTTCAAAGGCAATACCAAAAGCAAAAAATAGTTTTAAAGCAAAACTTAAGTAGCTACTAATATCAGGCGCTAATGTCATCATATCAGGGCCAGTGTTAGTGAAAAAACCTAAAATAATAGGTAACACCACAAAGTAGCAAAATGCGATACCACTATAAAATAGCAAAATGCTAGAGGCCAAAATTGGCATTAGCATACGCTTTTCATGTTGATACAAGCCAGGTGCTATAAAACTCCAAACTTGGTGCAGTATCATAGGAATAGCAGCAAATAACGCCACAAATAAGGTGAGTTTAAACGGTGCAAAAAAAGGTGCCGTTACATCCGTTGCGATCATGGTGGCAGTGCTAGGCAAGTTTGCAATAAGTGGTGCTGCAACAAAGCTATATATATCGTTGGCAAAGTACACCAAGGCGATAAATATTAGCAAAATGCTTAACAAAGCTTTCATGAGTCGATTTCGTAACTCAATTAAGTGGCCAACAAAGCCTGTGTGAGCTTGCTCGGTCATAGTTTACTATTCATCATCATTGTTATTGACCACAAAAGCAGAGATTAAATTCACTTTTTTTCGTCATTATTGTTACTTTCTGCTTTTTCAGGCGTGTCTTTTTTGTAACTGTGGGTGACTGACTGAGCAGCCTTTTGAAGTTCGTTTACAGAGTCCTGCAGATCTGGAGATAGTTCTTGCAAGTTTTGTTGCTCTGCTTTTTTTAAGTTTTCGTGAAGCTCATGGATACGGAGTTCTTCGTTCACTTCTGCTTTCACTGAGTTGGCGACTGACTTTAAGGTTTTTACCCAGCGGCTAACCGTGCGAATTGCCACAGGCAAGCGCTCTGGGCCTAATACAATTAGACCCACGATCAGTACGACAACAAGTTCCCACATCCCCATGTTGATTAAGCCTTATGGTCGTCTTTGCTTTTCTCTACGGTTTCTTTGTTTTGCGTGTTAGAAGCTTGTTCTATTTGTTCGCTTTTAGCGCTAGCTTGGTCATCATCAGATACGGCTTTTTTAAAGCCTTTTACTGCGCTACCTAAATCACCGCCGATGCCACGAAGTTTTTTTGTGCCAAATAACAATACGATGATTGCCAAAATAATGATTAATTGCCAAATACTGATACCACCAAAACCCATGGGTTACTCCGTTTTTTCAAATTTATCGAATAGACTTGTCTCGATTATACTCACCAAAACATAAATAGCACTTAGTTTATGCGCTACGCCATGCTGCAATAAAGCCTGCTACAGCAAAGCCTGCGGTAATTGCAGTGGCAACTAAGTCATGCTGCAAATAACATAAGCCTGAAACAATCAAGCAGCTGCCAGCAAAGATGCTGAGTAACAAAGGTTTAGCAGATTGCGGCGCTGGCAATTGTACAGGTTGTTGTTGACGCTTTAAGTTTTGATAAATTAAATCAGGTAATTCAGGCATTTTTTCTGCCCAAAATGGCAAGTTCGCATACATTTTTTTCATTACTGCAAGCGGACCAACTTGTTCTTTGACCCAATCTTCTAGAAAAGGTTTAGCGGTTTTCCATAAATCAAGCTGCGGATACAGTTGTCTGCCAAGGCCTTCAACATACAACAGCGTCTTTTGCAGTAACACTAATTGCGGTTGAACTTGCATATTAAAGCGACGAGCCGTATTAAACAGGTTGACTAACACATGGCCAAACGAGATTTCGGCCAGTGGTTTATTGAAAATTGGCTCACACACAGTACGAATGGCAAACTCAAACTCTTCAATGCTGGTATCGGCGGGTACCCAGCCAGAATCAACGTGTAGTTGTGCTACTTGGCGGTAATCACGGTTAAAAAAGGCAATAAAGTTTTCTGCTAAATAGCGCTTATCTTCACGATTAAGGGTGCCTACAATACCGCAATCAATACCGATATATTTTGGGTTATGAGGGTTTTCGCGAGAAACGAAAATATTACCTGGGTGCATATCAGCGTGGAAGAAACTATCACGGAATACTTGTGTGAAAAATACTTCGACACCGCGCTCAGCTAGCAGCTGCATATTGGTATTTTGTGCCAGCAATGCGTCGGTATCTGATACCGGAATACCGTAAATGCGCTCCATTACTAATACGTTACTGCGGCTGTAATCGCTGTAAACAAAAGGAATGTAGAGCGAATCTGAGTCTTCAAAGTTACGGCGTAGCTGAATCGCATTCGCCCCTTCGCGCATTAGGTCGAGCTCATCGAGCAAGGTTTTTTTGTACTCGTTTACTACCTCAATAGGGCGTAAACGTTTGGCTTCTTTTAATAGCTTAGCAACTAAGCGCGCGACTTTTTGCATTAGCATTAAGTCGGCATCAATTTGCTCTTTAATGTTAGGGCGAATGACTTTAATTACCACATCTTGTGGTGCGCCATGCTCATCAATTAAGGTTGCCGTGTGAACTTGTGCAATCGAGGCTGATGCTAAAGGTGTTTGCGAAAAATCACTAAACAATTCACTAATATCATTAATACCCAGCGCTTTTTCGATAAGCTGCTGGGCAAGTTCACCTTCAAAAGGTTCAACCTGATCTTGTAGTAGTGCAAGCTCTAATGCGACATCATGAGGGAGTAAATCACGGCGTGTTGAAAGCATTTGGCCAAACTTGATCCATACAGGGCCAAGCTCTTGCAGAGCAAGTCGTAAGCGCATACCTGCAGGTTTATCTTTATGTTGGTTACGTAACCAAAATAAGCTGCCACGGGCGAGTTTGGCAAACCAAGGCACTCGTTTACGTGGAATTAATTCGTCTAAGCCATAGCTCAGTAGGGTTTTAGTGATGTAATAAAGACGAGCAGACGACACACAAGTTCCTTAGCGCATTAGCGAGACTGTAACAGCGCGTTAATTCGCATCTCTAATTGAGATACTTGGCTTTTTAATTGGCGGTTTTGCTGTTTAAATTCAGCAAGCTCAAGCGGGTGTATAGTCACTGCTAACTCATCTTGGCAAAGCGTTGTTAAGGTGTTTTCTAACTTACTTTTCGTTTGTGAGCCACGACGTTTTAAAGCTTGAATAGAGAGCCACAACTGTTGCGCTGGGGCATCGCCAATGTACCGAGAAAAATGTTCTGGCCAATCAATATCAAGCTCAGCAAAGGCATTACTGAAACCTTGTGCAAGATTTAAATCGCCTTGTAAGTCGAGCTTATCTTGGCGAATGAGTTGCGTGAGCATTGATGGATCTTTAAGCGCCAACAAGGTGTCGATATCGGCGCTGATCATGCAATCAAAACTACGCTCTTGCGTACTGTATAAGTGAATTTGCTCGTCGCTGTAAACACACAAAATTGACTGTTGCCAATCACGTATCTCAATCAACAGCTGTTTATCAGCAATTGCAGCAAGCTTACCCTTTAACTGAGGGTCTAACTGCAGCAGTTGATTAATGATTCGTTCGACTAGTGATAACAGAGCGTTTGCTAACATCGCGTTACCTACTTAATTTACAGAATTTTTAGTATTTAAAACCACGGTGAAGGGCAACAATACCGCCAGTAAGGTTTTGATAACTGGTTTGTTCAAAACCTGCATCTTCCATCATGCCTTTTAATGTTTCTTGATCTGGATGCATACGGATTGATTCAGCAAGATATTGATAAGACTCGCCATCATTCGCAACCAGCTCACCCATCTTAGGTAAGATATTAAATGAGTAGAAATCGTAGGCTTTGCTTAATATTTCTTGTTCTGGTTTTGAGAACTCAAGCACGAGTAAACGGCCACCAGGCTTAAGAATACGATACATTGAACGCAGAGCTTTATCTTTATCGGTCACGTTACGAAGACCAAAGGCAATCGTAATTAAGTCGAAGCTGTTATCAGGAAATGGTAATGCTTCTGCATTCATTTGAACATATTCGATATTGCCAACACGACCAAGGTTACGAAGTTTCTCACGGCCAACTTTCAGCATTGAAGAGTTAATATCGCCTAAGATAACCTGACCGGTTTCACCCACTAACTGACTAAATTTAGCGGTTAAATCACCTGTACCGCCGGCAAGATCTAATACATAGTGACCTTTGCGAACACCTGAACTTGCAATAGTTTGGCGTTTCCATAAACGATGAATACCGAACGACATAAGATCATTCATTACGTCATACTTTGCAGCGACTGAGTGGAATACATCTGCAACCATTGATGCTTTGTCGTTTTCAGCAACGGTTTTATAGCCAAAATGCGTGGTCTTTTCTTGATTCTCGTTCATGATTAATCTCTATCGTGGCAATAAAGACTAGTGTACTTGATTGTAGCTGTGGGGTGCAATTTGATTATAACTAAATCATCAGATTAGCGTGGCTTTTCATGACTTAGCGCAGTTTTGAACTTTATTGGCCGGCAATAAAACTACTTTGTCCAAGTGACTTGGCTTTAGCGGCAGCTAAAGAGGCTTTACGGGCTAAGCTGTTAAAGCCGCCATCGCCTTCATGTTTAGCGATACCTAGGGCCAGGGTGATAGCAGGAAGTTTGGTGCCATTTTTTGAGCTGACAAAGCGCAGCTTTTCTACGCCATTTCGTACTTTTTCGGCAATTAAGTTTGCAGTTTCAGGCTCTATATCAGCAAGTAAGATGGTAAATTCATCTTTACTCGTGCGCCCAGGTAAACCGCTTTCTTGTACGTATTTTTGCACTTGCTTGGCGACTTTATTTAAAATGACCTCACCAATGACATCGCCATAGTTTTCAATAAAATGGTTTAAGTTCTCAATGTGAATAGAGATAGCACAAACCGCTTTATTTTGGCCAACCCAAAGTTGGGTTTGTTGATTCAAGTAATGGCGCTTATATAAGCCTGTTTGTTGGTCGGTAATGTGTTGTTTGCGTAATTGAGTGAGTTGTTTTTGGGTTTTTTCTTGCAGTGATTTGGCTTTTGCTATTTCTTGCTTAAATTGACGGTGCTGGTTGAGCAGCACTTCTGATTGCTTACTGAGCATTTTTAATGCGTGACGCGTTTGCTCAATATTGTTTTCATCGATTGAATGCACACAGTCACTAACTTGATCTGCAAAGCGCACAATATTTTGTTCGTTATTGCTAGCATTACGTGAAAGAGTGTTAATTACTGAGTCAACGTTGCGAACAATGGCGGTTTTCATTTTATGGCCTTGCTCTATAAAATCGAAATAAAGCTGTTCTACATAGACACAATCGATGGTTTTTCTTTGTGCGATGGCACGGTCAATAGCGGCGTTAAGTTTTGGATTAGACTGGCTGACGTAGGTGTAAACAACTTGGTAGTTAAGTGGTGACGGCGGTAATGCATGATGTTCTAAAAAGATACATACCTTTGTCATTTTTTCTTGAGCAATAGCCATGGGATCATGGAACATCATTTTTCAATACCACTAAATACGCATATCAACCAATTAATCATCTCTTCCGTAAAGTTTATTTGCTTCCAAGCATAAATACTGAGTCTACAGTAATCTGTAATCAGTCTATTTAAAAGCAAAATCGCTAATTTTGGAACTTAAATTTGTTTCGTTTGTGTCTATTAGCTGATTTTCTCAACAACTTTAACAAGTGTAATTAAAAATTGCTTAAACCTTGCTCATTCTTATTTACACAACGCTGTTAATTTGAGCGTATTTAACCTGAGCTTGGTCGCATTTGCTTGGGTTTTAGCCAGTGCTGCGCTACTTTAGCGATACTGATTAAAACTAAAAAGAATGCTATGAAACAAACACTGTCGCGAACTTTAAACCGTTCTGTTATTGCGGTTGCTTTAGCTTGTACTTTAAGCGCTTGCCAAGTAACAAATATTGATGCTGATCAGCAATTTACTCAAGTAGCCGAAAATATTGTTAATTACCGCCAAAGCATCAGCCCATATGGTAAAGAAAATGGCGTTGATGGTTATTTATTAGAAAATCTATCGGCTGAATTTTTAGAACAAAAATACAAGAAGAATACTGAGTTACTTGCCGAGCTAGACGCTATCGACCGTGATAAGTTATCGGAAGAAAACCGCATTAACCTGACTATTTTGCGTGGCCAAGTGCAAAATAGTGTCGATGAATATGTGTTTAATGCGCACTATATGCCGCTGACATCTGAGTATGGCTTCCATTCTAGCCTATCATTTATGATATCAAGCTCAGATTACACAAAACCACAAGATTACCAGCTATATCTTGCTAAATTACAGCAAATTCCCCGCTATTTTTCGCAAAATATCGGCTGGATGCGTAAAGGTCTTGAAGTGGGTTTAACCCAACCAAAGGCTGTTTTAGAAGGCTATCAAGACTCAATCACGGCTTATATTGTTGATGATGCGACACAGTCTGAATTTTACAAACCATTTTTAAATAACACGGCAGGTTTAAGTGATAGCGAGTTTGCAGCGCTACAAAAGCAAGCGCAAACCATTATCAAAGAACAAGTTATTCCGGCATATCAAGGTTACTTAACTTTCTTTAACAATGAGTATCAACCGGGTGCACGTACAGATATTGGTATTTCAAGTACACCGAATGGCAAAGCGTTTTACGAAAATCGCGCTAAGTACTACACCACCACAGATATGACGCCAAAAGAAATCCATGAGCTGGGTTTACAAGAAGTTGCGCGTATTCGTGCAGAAATGGAAAAAATTATTGAGAAAGTAGGCTTTGAAGGCTCGTTTGCTGATTTTGTGCACTTTTTACGTACTGATCCGCAATTTTACGCAAAAACACCAAAAGATTTACTAAAAGAAGCGTCTTACATCGCCAAGAAAATGGATGCGCAGTTACCTAAGTTATTCCACACCTTGCCAAGAATGCCGTACGGTGTTGCGCCAGTGCCAGAGAGTATTGCCCCTAAATATACAACCGGCCGTTACTCAGGTTCTCGCCGTGATGACCAAGCAGGTTATTACTGGGTTAATACTTATGCGCTAGATAAGCGCCCGTTGTATGTTCTTGAAGCATTAACTTTACACGAAGCTGTACCAGGGCATCATTTACAAATCTCGCTAAATGCAGAACTTGAGTCATTACCAAGTTATCGCCGTAATGCATATTTGTCGGCATTTGGTGAAGGTTGGGGCTTATATTCGGAGTTTTTAGGTATCGAGGCGGGCTTTTATCAAGACCCATACAGTGATTTTGGTCGTTTAACCTATGAAATGTGGCGTGCAGCACGTTTAGTAGTTGATACAGGTATGCATATGTATGGCTGGAGCCGCGAACGCGCAATGAAGTTTATGAGCGAAAACACCGCGCTTTCATTACACAACGTGAAGACCGAAACTGACCGTTATATTTCATGGCCTGCACAAGCGTTGTCATACAAAATTGGTGAGCTAACAATTAAACGTTTACGCCACGAAGCTGAGCAAGCACTTGGTCAAGATTTCGATATTCGCGAATTCCACCATCAAATATTACGTCATGGCTCAGTGCCAATGTCAGTGCTTGAAGAGCAAATTCAACTTTATATTAAAGCTGAATTAGCCAAACGAGCAGCATAGCGGCATAAAAGAAACGAAAAGGCGTGACTTACATCACGCCTTTTTTGTTTATTGCACGTAATATAAACACCTTATATGCTTTGAAGGATGTCATTTCACAAAGGGGCCTTGGATGAGTGATTTTATAATTTTTAGTATCGATGTTTTTGCCAGCTTGTTTATTTTTGCACTCGGCATAGGTTTGCTTGTGATTGTGTGCTTTTACATTAGTGATGTGACGCAATCTAAGCAGGCGATTCGCCGTAATTACCCGGTGATCGGCCGCTTTCGTTATTTTTTTGAACGCCAAGGTGAATTCTTCAGACAATACTTTTTTGCCATGGATAGGGAAGAGCTACCATTTAATCGTGCTGAGCGAAGCTGGGTTTATCGTGCTGCGAAAAATGTTGACCGTACTACGGCCTTTGGTTCAACCCAGAGCCTTGAAGCAACAGGTACTGTGATGTTTATGAACTGTGCGTTTCCGACTTTAGATGAAGACGCACTCGACCCGAGCGAAGTCACGTTAGGACCTTACTGCCAAGCTCCTTATACAACAAACTCGTTATTTAATATTTCAGGTATGAGCTTTGGTGCCTTATCTAAACCCGCTGTTCGCGCACTATCGCGAGGTGCAAAGTTAGCAGGTTGTTGGATGAATACCGGTGAAGGAGGGCTCAGCCCTTACCACCTTGAAGGTGGCGCTGATATTGTGTTTCAGATTGGCACGGCAAAATATGGTGTACGAGATGAGCACGGTAAATTAAGCACCGAAAAACTCAAAGCGATTGCTGAGCACGAACAAGTTAAAATGTTCGAAATTAAAATGAGTCAAGGCGCTAAACCCGGTAAAGGGGGGATGTTACCAGGGCGCAAAGTGACTGCTGAAATTGCAAAAATTCGGGGTATTCCTGAAGGGCATGACTCGATTAGTCCAAATGGTCATCCAGAGATTAAATGCCCAGCAGATTTACTCGATATGATTGAAACGGTACGCAGTACCACAGGTAAACCAACTGGTTTTAAAGCGGTGATTGGTGAATACACTTGGCTCGAAACCTTGTTCAGCGAAATTAATAATCGTGGTATTGAATCTGCCCCTGACTTTATCACTATTGATAGTGCCGACGGTGGCACGGGCGCTGCCCCTCAACCCTTGATGGATTCAGTTGGTTTACCGCTACGAGAGAGCCTGCCTTTGGTTGTTGATCTGCTAAAAAAACATGGTCTCAGAGAGCGAGTGAAAGTGATTGCATCGGGTAAGCTAATCGTACCGTCAAAAGTGGCTTGGGCATTGGCGCTAGGGGCTGATTTTATTGTGTCGGCGCGTGGTCATATGTTTTCGCTTGGTTGTATTCAGGCTCTACAATGTAATAAAGATACCTGCCCGACTGGTATTACGACTCATAATGAACGCTTACAGCGAGGCCTCGATGTGACCGATAAGGCACAACGAGTCGCCAATTATAATAAGTTTATTCATTATGGTGCAGGGCTGATTGCTCATTCATGTGGTGTATCAAGTGCCCGCGAGTTAGCTCGCCAACATGTGCGAGTGGTACAAGAAAATGGTTTATCAGAGCCGCTCGATAAAATGTATGAGCACTACAATAAATAATCTAGTTGAATAATTAAAAGGCGCATTGAGCGCCTTTTTACTTTTTGACTATCAGTTTAATAAACTGATTAATAAAGAAAAGAACTCGTCTTTATTGTTACAGCTTTTGGCATTGAGCATCAGTTGCTCGCCAAGTACGAGCGTTTGCTGTTGTACTGCTAAACGAGCTTGCGCGTCTTCAATACCGTCTATATCTGCAACATGGGCTAAACCAATAGTACGGCGAATAAGTTCAGCGCCACAGTAGCCAATCGCATCACGCAATACATGTTGTAAGTAATCTTCGCTAAAGGCGCGGTTTGCAAAGCTAATATCAGTTGCTTCGCTGCTTTCTAGGTTTAACCAATGTTGCTCAAATTGGCTATAGCAGTCTTGTAAGCAGGTTAATAAATGGGTTTGATACTGGCGGCGTTTTGCTTGCTCTGTAATACGGGCGTTTTGGGCACAGTAATTTATTAGCAAGTTACCCATAAATGAGCCGATATCAAAGCCAACAGGGCCAAAAAAGCCAAACTCTGGGTCGATCATTTTAGTGGTTTTGCTATCAACAAAAATGCTGCCACTATGCATATCGCCATGCAATAAAGTTTGCGGGCATGATAAGAACTTAGCTTTTAATTTCGCTGCGGCCAGTTTTAAACCATCATTATTTCGAATACTTTCGACGTGCTCATTAAGCTCAGTTGGGAAATTATTGCGCTCATGCTCAATGTACGGATCAGTAAAGAATAAGTCTTCTGTGATCTTACATAATTCAGGATTAATAAATTGACTGACTTTGGCTTTTTTATCTTCAGCAGATAAGTAAAAGTCTGAGTTATAAAAGCCTGTTCGGCTTAAGTAGAGCGCAACATGACTGGCCAATAATGGAAATTGCTCTGCGTTGATTTGTGCGCCACGTAAAATTTGTAACTCACCTAAATCTTCTAACACGGTTAATGCCAGCTCTACATTGTGATGCAATATCGCCACGGTATGCTCTGGGCATAACTTACCATGATTAATCAATACTTCGGCTTCGACTCTTGCGCGGTCTAACGATAATGGCCATGACTCACCTACGCAGCGGGCATAAGGGAGTGCTTGCTTTAGAATTACACTGTTGTTGTGCTGATCAGCAACCCGAAAAACTAAGTTTAAGTTTCCGTCTCCAAACTCGTATGCAGTCAGTGTTGCATCAGCAGGGAAGACTGAAATTAGTTCATTTTTAACAAGTTCTTTAATGTAATCAACAGCATGCTCTGCATTAAAGGCAGTGTATTTAGCCATGGCTTTATCTCGTAATACAATTAACTTTGAGCATTCTATACCTGCAACCGTTTAGATGTCCATACATCTAACTTGTTAGTTATCAAAACTGATGTAAAATAACTATTCACTTAAATTAGTTATTCATTAGTTATTCGGATTCAGTATGCAAGATCTCATCGCCAGCAGTATTAAATATCAGCAAGGTACGCTAACCGTGCTTGATCAGTATTTATTGCCACATCAACAGCATTGGCATGTATGTAACGATGTTGAAACGATGAAAGATTTGATTCTGACTTTGAAAATCCGGGGAGCGCCTTTAATCGGCTTAGGTGCGAGCTTATTGGTTGCACACCTAGCTGAGCAAGGCATGAGTCAATCAGCACTTGCTATTGCCATTGATGAACTAGAAGCAACCCGCCCAACAGCGGTAAACCTTATGCACTGCATGGCCAAGTTACGTGCAGCGCTTGCAGAGACTGATTATGTTGCAGCTGTTGTCTCTACTGCTGAGCAGTTATTTAAAGAAGATATTGCCCTTTGCGATAGCATGGCAGAACGTGGTGCGGCTTTGGTAAATAAGGGAGATAACATTTTAACCCACTGTAATACTGGTGCGTTAGCGACTGCGGGCGTAGGCACTGCATTAGGTGTGATTTATAAAGCGCAGCAACGCCATGGTGATATTCATGTTTGGGTTGATGAAACAAGGCCGCTACTGCAAGGCGGTCGTTTAACAGCTTTTGAGCTTGAGCGCTGGCAAATTCCTTATACTTTGATTTGCGATAACATGGCGGCGAGTTTAATGGCTGCGGGCAAAGTAGATAAAATCTTTGTAGGGGCAGACCGTATTGCTGCAAATGGTGATTTTGCCAATAAGGTAGGCACTTATAATCTCGCTGTGTTAGCGCATTTCCATAACATTCCATTTTATGTCGTTGGGCCACTTACTACACTTGATACACAAACGTTGTGTGGTGCAGATATCGAAATTGAGCAACGCAGTCCTAATGAAGTGCGCGGTGTTAGTGGTAGTTTTGGTGAAGCGATGTGGGCACCGATTAACGCGAAGGTTTATAACCCGGCATTTGATGTGACACCGGCGAGCCTAGTCACAGGCTGGGTGCTCGATAGCGGAGTTTATAACCAGTCCGATATCAAGCAAGGTATTCTAAAACAGTTAAAGTCGTAAATTACTCTGCACTTTTTTTAGTGTAGAGCTCAATGCTATTTTGATTGTTGGCAGTTAAGAAGGTCACTGCCAGCTTGTCGTTTTTAGCATTAAGGCGCGATATATAGTGAGAAGGCTTCATTTGAAGTACTGACTCAACGCCCTGCATTTTGGCTAAATTAATGCTGAAAACTTCAGTATCAGTGGCGATATACAAGCTATGTAGGTTACTTGCCATCGACACAATAGAAGGCTTTAACTCAGTTAGTTTGTCTGGTGTAGTCAGCTCACTATAGATATTGTTATCGCTGTCTAAAAGCAGGTATTTATCGTATTTAGAATGCACAATTAGCTGTGTATCGTCATACCAGGCAATAGCTAGGGGTGTATCTATAGTGCTTTTGATTACTTCATCGCTGTTGGTGTGAAGAATCATTATTTGATTTAGCTGATTGCTAAGATCGGTATATAGCACGGCAATCTTGTTACCTCTTATAGCTGCCAACTTGGTACTACCAGGAAGTGTCCAGTGCTTAATTTCTGAGAAATCAGCGGCATTTAATAATGTTAATTGCTGATTGGTTTTATTAAAACTAACAAGTCGGCTACTGTCACTATTTGCTGCAATTACTGAACTATCTTCACCAATTTTGCCAGTGATATTGATGTATTGGTTTGCTTTTCTGAGCCAGTGTTGTCGTTCTGAAAACTCAAAGTCAGAGAAGTACACATCATTATTGGCTAATGCGACTAAGTCGTCTTCATGCTTATTCGCTGTGGCGATGTAGCTCATTGTTTTTGAATTAAGGTCAAAGACTGCGGCATCTTTATCGTGAAGGTCTGTACTGATCAATACACTTTCTTTGCTTAAAGGGTAAGCATAATTTGCTCGTTTTACTGGCGCTTTTATAGCGGGTTGTCGACTCATACTATCAAAAGAGAATGACTCAATAGTTGAGGTGCCGCGGCTATACCAAATTAGTGAGTTGGTCTGCTCATCATATGTGGCTACCCATGCACGGTAATCGTTGGTAGTTAAAAGCTTTAGCGAGCTGCCATCTAAATTCGCCATGTATATCTCTACTTGGCCAACATTATGGCGCTCAAAGATGATGCGGCTCGGGTTTTTTATAGTTGTTAAAATAAAGTCCCCAGTGCCAGTGATGTTGGGTGTGCTAATGCGAATTTCTTCACCGGTTTTTAAATCTTGTGCATATAAAGCATATAAATGAGTTAAGCCACGGTAATTATTACGCCTTGAAATTGCGACATCACCCACTTCAATGTACTGACTTGGCTGAGAATTAAGTAAAGATTGGTTGATACGTGGCTTTATTAACGCTTCACTTGATAACAGGTTGCTTGCTTGCCAAGTGATGCAATCGCTGTAGTCTTTGTTTTCACAAGAGCCGTAAAATAATCGCTCTCCATCCTCAGACCAACCCTGTAAAAAGATATTGCCAGAGGCAATCACGTATTCTTTTTTAGTGGTTAGGTCGACGACAAAAAGACTTTGACCATCATTTTCTAGAATATAAGCAAGCTTAGTTTTGTCATGGCTTAGCATTAAACGATAGTGAGAGCCTTTATGCCATGAAATGGTTTCAGCTTGTAGGTCTAAAAATGGCGCGTCGTTTTGTACTTCATCATTTGCTTTAGGCTGTTGTGAAAATAACCAAATAGCAGTAATCAATAAACCAAGCACTAACGCTGCAAAAGGCCATGGCCAGCGTGAAGAATGCGCTTTTTGTTCATTAATGGCCGTAGGTTTAACTTGAGTATCAGCGTCTTTATCTACTGTTATTACATTTTCTGTTTTTAGCGGCTCTGTACTCACAGTGTGATCAAGAGGCTTAACTTCAATAAATAGGCTATAACCTTTGCGATAATGGGTTTTAATGGTTTGCCCGGGCTGTTTTTCTGATTTAAGAGTTTTTCTTAGTTCAGAGATGGCACGGTTAATGGCATTGTCATCAACAAAGCTTTGTTGCCAAATATTCTCAACCAGCTCTTGGCGAGTGATAATGCGATCATTATGCTCAATAAAGAAACACAGTAATTTAAATAATAAAGGTTCTAGTTCACGCTTATGAGTGCCATCGCTGATGGTTTGCTGCTGAGTGTTAAGTTGCCACTCACCCACATAAATAACGGTATCGCGTAAGGGTGAAAATGCCGACCCCATGTTTAGTCCTTTAGCAAATAATTAGTACTTATTAATGGGGAGGATAATAGCAGCTTTTGTTCTTAATTTGGGTCTTTTTGTTTTATATTTGTAAATTAAAGGCTGTTTTTTGCAACATATAGCCAAGCTTGGTTGTTACATTGGAATGTTTCTGCAATTCGCTGATAATCATCTACTTCGTAAGTATCTGCCTGAGCAAGCTCTTGTTCGGTGATTAAATAAATAGTGCCATTAACAATATCAGTTTGTTTGCCTGTTTTGATTAAAGCCGGGTGAAAACGTTGACCACTACTTTTAAGTACGGCTTCGTCGGTGATCTCGACTTCACCAATGACATACCCAGTTAGCGTAGCAGGTTGACCTTCGAGCAAACGCCCGAAGGTATCAAGCTGAACCTGCGGGTACTGTAAGGTACCGTACGAGAATAGTTTTTCCATGTTAGTCCAGCAGTGGGAAGTTGGTAGCAATAGTTGACTCAGTGCTTTTAGCGACCCAACCTTCGGTATTATTGAATAAGCGAATTGCAGTAAATTCAGGGTCGTTGCCCATATCAAACCAATGTGGTGTGAGTTCTGGTACTGAAATTAGGTCGCCCTGTTGGCAAAGCACTTGATACACTTTGTCGCCTAAGTGTAAGCAGAATAAGCCTTGGCCTTTCACAAAAAAACGAACTTCATCTTCGCTATGTGTATGTTCAAACAAGAATTTACTGCGTAGTTCGCTGGCATTTGGATTACCCTTAGCAAGCGAAATAACATCCACTGTTTGATAGCCGCCTTCAGCTTTTAAGCGCTCTATATCTTTAGCATAAGCAGTTAAAATAGCGCCATGACTGGTCTCTTGGTCAATCTGTGCCGTTGCTTGCCACTGCTCAAAGCGAACGCCAACCGCATTCAGCTCACTCGCAATCGCGCTTAAGTCTTCACTATGAAACAGTATGTCGTTTGCGTTGTTATCGTTATAAATAGTTAATTGACTCATGCTAACAGCTCCGCGCTAAATTCCGAAAAGTCGTTGATATATGGGTGAGCATCACTTACCGCTTGGCCATCGCGAACAAGGTGCAAAGTTCTAAGGCCTGCTGCTTTGGCAGCATCAAGCTCTGCCACCACATCGCTTAAAAACAATACTTCGGCAGCGTCAAATGGCAGCTCGGCGATAATATTCTCATAAGAGCTTTGCTGTTGTTTTGCACCGACTTTAGTGTCGAAGTAATCACTAAATAAAGGTCTAACATCACCGTAGTCAGAAAACTCAAAAATCAGGTGTTGGGCTTTTACTGAGCCTGATGAGTAGACATATAAACTTTTACCAGCATGCTTTTGGGCTTGTAAAAAGTCATAAGCATCTGGGTAAAGGTGGCCAGTAAAATCACCACTTTCGTAGCCCGTTTGCCAAATTAACCCTTGCAACTGCTTGAGTGGGGTAATTTTTTGATCTGTTTCAATCCAATGAATTAAATGTTTAATGACCGTGTCGATATCGGCTTCTGGTTGCTCTATATGTGCCTTAACAGCCTCAATTTGGGCTGCTACTTCTGGGTCGCTTTGATGTGACTTTACAAACTCAGGTAATTGCCCTGCCGCGTAAGGAAATAATACGTCTTTAACAAAAGAAATGCGGGTAATAGTGCCTTCAATATCGGTTAAAATTGCTTTGATCATGGCTGAACTCCAGCTTGAATACCTTCTAGTTTTAGGCGCTCAAGCTCACAGCTAAATAGAAACTCTAATCCTTCTAAATGACGAAGTACCTCTTTGATATCTCGGCCAACGACATATAAACCATGGCCACGAATTAATACGGCATGCTCAATAGGCGTGTGAAGATGATGATCACTGACCAGTAAGCTTAAACGGTCAATGTCTTGGTCATTATCAAAAATAGGAATAGTTAAGGTATCTAAGTGCGATTTGACACCGCTTAAAGATTTTTGCATTTCGTAGCCATGCAAATTGATAGCGTGGCCTTTGATCACACGCGATAACACGGTTGCCGCAACAGAATGAGTGTGCAAAACAAATTTAGCTGATGGGATCAGCTTATACATATTTAAATGTAGCTCAGTTTCAGCTGATGGGTTGCCAGAGCCTCTAGTGCGATTACCTTCATGATCAAATTCAATAAATGCATGAGTGCCGAGTTGACCTTTATCGAAACCACTTGCTGTTACGACATAACCGCTTGCAGTGCGGGCTGAAAAGTTACCACCAGTAGCAGGGACCCAGCCACGTTGGCTTACCCATTTACCAGCTTCAATTAGTTCTGAAATAGCGGTATTGTTATGCATATATTCCTCGACATTCTAAAAGTTATTTAGACGGCTATACATCTGTTTTAAGCAATGATAGCATCGCTTCGGGCGCAAAACCATCTTTAAGGAACCTCTGTGTTTGAAAGTAAATTGCCGAATTTAGGCACCAGTATTTTTAGTCAAATGACCGCTTTAGCAAATAAGCACCAAGCGCTTAATTTATCTCAGGGTTTTCCTGAATTTGATGCGCCAGAATTACTAAAAAAACAGCTCAATCATTATGTACTTGAGGGGGTAAATCAATATGCGCCTTCAAGTGGGGTTGCAAAG
The DNA here is from genome assembly GCF_022398475.1 of Pseudoalteromonas shioyasakiensis. Classification (GTDB taxonomy): domain Bacteria; phylum Pseudomonadota; class Gammaproteobacteria; order Enterobacterales; family Alteromonadaceae; genus Pseudoalteromonas. The sequence continues at coordinate 20,743 of NZ_JAKEVM010000003.1, forward strand.
CTACAACAGCAAATAGCGGCTTTGATAGCTAGAAAATACCATAACAACATAAATTACGAGCAACAAGTTACTGTCACTTCAGGGGCAACAGAGGCATTATTCGTAGCAATTCAAGCGCTTGTTAAAGAGGGTGATGAAGTTGTGGTATTTGACCCCGCGTATGACTCGTATCAACCGGCAATTGAGCTTGCTGGCGGTCGCTCAGTTCATGTTGCTTTGCATGCGCCAGACTACAAAATCGATTGGCAAGCTGTAGCCGATGTTATAACAGACAAAACACGTGTCATCATCATCAACACGCCACATAACCCAAGCGGTAAAATCTTTAAAACAGAAGATATTAATGCCCTTAAAGCGCTTGTTACTAAGCATGATTTATTTGTAATTAGCGATGAAGTGTATGAGCACATTACCTTTGATGGCGCTTTGCATTTAAGTGCGCTGACCGACCCTGAGTTATTTGCACGCAGTTTTGTGATCTCAAGCTTTGGCAAAACCTTTCACAGCACCGGCTGGAAGATGGGCTATTGTGTTGCACCTGCTCAGCTCATGGTGGAGTTTCGTAAAATTCACCAATATGTGACTTTTTCAAGCTTTACGCCTGCCCAGCATGCACTAGCTGATATGCTCGAGTTAGAGCCAGAACATGTTGATGAACTTAGTTGCTTTTATCAACAAAAGCGCGACTTGCTCAGCGAAGCACTAGCGCAAAGCCGTTTTAAAATATTACCAAGTGAAGGCACCTACTTTTTATTACTCGATTACAGTGATGTGTCTGATCTTGATGATGTTGAGTTTTGCCATTGGTTGGTCGAGCAAGCGGGTGTTGCAGCTGTACCACTCAGTGTGTTTTATAACAGCGCAAGCAGCGCCAAAGTGATTCGTTTATGTTTTGCAAAAAATAATGACACATTAAAACGTGCCGCGGAGATTTTATGCCAACTTTAACCTTAGCTTTAGTGCAGTCATCACTGCATTGGCTTGATAAAAGCGCCAACCTTGCGCACTTTGCAGAGCAGCTTAACAGTTTTAACGAGCAGGTTGATTTAATTGTCTTGCCAGAAACATTTGCCACGGGTTTTGCGATTAATCTAGATTGCAGCGAACCAGAACAAGGCGAGGTACTTAGCTGGTTAAAAGCCACTGCTAAGCAAAAAAATGCTGTGGTTGCAGGCTCTGTTTTAGTTGCAAAAGGCGACAAAAAGGCTAATCGCTTTTATTGGGTTTGGCCAAATGGCGAAGTGAAGTATTACGACAAACGCCATTTATTCTGTTTAGGTAACGAAGGCAATTTCGTCGCAGCAGGCGAGCAGCGCGAGATATTCGCTATCAATGATTTTCGTATTTTACCGCAAGTGTGTTACGACTTACGCTTTCCTGTATTTCAGCGTAATTGCAACGACTACGATGTGATGATCAACGTAGCGAATTGGCCAGCAGCTCGTCGCCATGTCTGGGATACTCTTCTAAAAGCACGCGCAATGGAAAACCTTTGTTATGTTGTGGGTGTGAATCGCATTGGTGCTGATGGTAATAATGTTGCCCACAGTGGTGGTACTGCCGTTTATGATTTTAAAGGCGACACCTTGGCGAAGCTTGAAGATGACCAATCGGGCATCATTATTCAGCGCTTAGAAAAATCACCGCTTGATGACTTTCGAAGAGCGTTTCCTGCTCACTTAGATGCTGATCAATTTCAGTTACTGTAATTGCTCGAAGCCGCATACTCAAAAATTTGTTAAACTCATGGTTGGATTATTTACTATAAGCAATCATGAGTCGCAAAATCACCCCCGTTATTCTTGCTGGTGGCATAGGTTCTCGTTTATGGCCTTTGTCGCGTAAAGCGATGCCTAAGCAGTTTTTATCTTTACTTAGCGAAAAATCACTGTTACAGAGCACGCTTTTACGAGTGGCTGACTCACGATTTAATGCGCCAATTTTAGTGTGCAATGAAGAGCATCGCTTTATCGCTAAAGCGCAAGTTGCAGAAATCACAGATAGCTATACTTTATTGCTTGAACCTGAAGGTAAAAATACCGCGCCAGCGATTGCCTTGGCCGCTGAATTTGCATTGCAAAATGGTCTAACCGATCCCTTACTAGTCATGCCTGCTGATCACCATATCAGTGATTTTGATAAGCTTATTGCCTGCTTAGATAATGCGATAGCGCTTTGTCAGCAACAACAATTAGTAACCTTTGCTATTACTCCCACTGAGCCACATACCGGCTATGGTTATATTCGCCAAGGCGAGCCATTAGCCCATGAAGGTTGTTTTAAGGTGGCTGAGTTCAAAGAAAAACCAGCCCTGCAATTAGCCGAAAAATACCTTGCCAGTGGTGAGTATGGCTGGAATAGCGGCATGTTTTTATTTTTGCCAAATGTGTATTTAAGTGAGCTTAATCGTCTTGCGCCAAAGATTGCTAACAGTATCGCAAAAGCGGCAAGCTTCACCGCAGATTTAGGTTTTCAACGGCCTGTTGCGGATGCGCTCACAGCATGCCCAAGTGATTCTATTGATTATGCTATTTTGGAGCGTAGCGCTAACGTTGCTGTTATTCCTGTTGATTTGAATTGGAGCGATGTTGGCAGCTTTTCAGCATTGTCGAAAATCGCAGAAAAAGACCAGCATGGCAATTATTTAGCTTCGCAAGGGGTGAGCTTAGATAGCGAGAATAATCTACTTATAAGTGAAGCTGACCACACTATCGCGGCGCTCGGCGTGAGTAATAAAGCAATTATACATACTCATGATGCCACCTTAGTGGCAGACAAAAGTGCGCTCGATAAGCTCCCTGATTTACTTAAACAGCTTGCTGTTGTCGATAACGATAAACTAACCCACCATCAAGCCGTATTCAGACCTTGGGGCAACTATCGAACTTTAATTGAAAGCACTGGCTTTAAAGTAAAGAAAATCATCGTAAACAGCGGCGCAAAACTCTCAACTCAACGACATCAGCACCGTGCAGAGCATTGGGTTGTTGTTTCTGGAGTGGCAAGTGTGCGAGTAGGCGATGACGAATTTGAATTAACAGCTGATCAATCTTGTTATATTGCGGCTAAACAATTACACAGTCTTGCTAATCAACAACACACACCACTGATCGTTATCGAAGTACAAACCGGAGCGATACTTGATGAAACTGACATCGAGCGATTTGATGATAGATATGGAAGGGAGTAGACATAGCTATCAGCTTTCAGCCGTCATACATCAGTTGAGCGCTGGAGTTGTTGAGTGCAGTGTCTTACTCAGCATTCACTCTGTTCATTCTTTGAGTAGGTTGGTTTGAGCGGAGCGAAACCCAACGTAAGCGGAGCTATCAGCTTTCAGCTTTCAGACGTCAGATAAGATCGATGAGGTTGTTAAGTGCGGTGTCTTACTCAGAAATAAAATACCGTAGGAGGCACTTTAGTGCCGAATTAGAACCATTCTCACAATTAGGCTTGACCTAGACTCTTTAAACTTTACTCTCGCTAACTCGCTAACTCGCTAACTCGCTAACTCGCTAACTCGCTAACTCGCTAACTCGCTAACTCGCTAACTCAGTACCGACATAAAGCCTTATATTTTCAGCATTTTTGTACTGAGTGAATGCCATCGTATTCGCTGTGTTTATCAGTAATTGTTGCTGTTGTTTTTCTAGTTTTAGTTCTGCACTAAGTAGCTCTTTGCGGATGGTAGGGTAGTCTGAAATCTCGTTTTGAATAGTTTTCAGGTAGGCGCGTGTGGCTCGTAGGGGCTGTAAAGCTTGTTGGTCAAACTCGGCAATGCACGACTCAAGCTCACTCAGTTGAAAGGGTGTTACAGCCAGCTCTAAAGAATCAAGATAATAAAGCAGCAGGCAAAGGTTAACATTTTTGCCTTGCTGGTCTTGATAGCCTAGTAGCTTTGCTTGCATGCCGTCTTTGCTGTAAAGCTTGCATGCAAACTGCCAAAACTGTTCGCTGTTAAGCGGTTTCATCGGCAAAGGCCTGCTCTTTTTCTTCAAGTTCTTCAAGTGCTATGAGTAGCTCTTCTTCAACGTCATTAAGCTTGGGTGTTAAGCTTGCTTGCTTAGCGAGCAGCTCTGTCAGTTTGGCTTTATTTTCATCATTGTATAACTCATTGTCGGCAAGTGCGTTTTCGATTTCACCAAGCTCTGTAGAGTACTTATCAAGTTGCTTTTCAAGCTTTTCGATTTGCTTTTTCAACGGCTGCACTGACTTTCTGAACTCAGCTTCTAAGCGCTTTTGCTCTTTGCGGTTAACGCTTGAATGGGCTTTAGGGGCATTATCTTCAGGGCTTTTAACAGCTTCTTTATTGGCATTCAGTAGCCATTGGTAATAGGCATCAAGGTCATAACCAAATTGTGTTACTTCGCCGTTATCAACAAGGTAATACTCATCAGCGGTATTTTTAAGCATATGACGGTCGTGCGATACGGTAACCATAGCGCCTTCAAAGCCTTGCAGCGCCATAACTAAAGCATGGCGCATTTCTAAATCGAGGTGGTTAGTCGGCTCATCCAGTAACAGTAGGTTTGGCTTTTGGTACACCAGCATAGCTAGCACTAAACGGGCTTTTTCACCGCCAGAAAATGGCGCAACTGGCTCAAGAGCTTTATCGCCAAAGAACGCAAAGCCACCTAAAAAGTCACGCAGTGATTGCTCTGGAGCTTGCGGATTTAAACGTTGTAAATGGGTAACCGCGCTGGCTTTTAAATCAAGTGACTCAAGTTGATGCTGCGCAAAGTAACCAATATTTAAGCCCTGATGCTGAAATACTTCACCTGCTTGAGGTTGTAAATCGCCAGCTAATAATTTAATCAGTGTTGATTTACCCGCACCATTTCGGCCAAGCAGCGCAATACGGCTACCCGGCACAAGGTTTAGCTTGATGCTGTGTAAAATTGTGGTGTCGCCATAGCCTGCTTTGGCTTGGTCGAGAGTCATTAACGGGTTAGGCAGCGCTGTAGGCTCGGCAAATTCAAAATCAAAGGGTGAGTCAACATGGGCTGGGGCCAGCTTTTCCATACGCTCTAAGGCTTTTACGCGGCTTTGTGCTTGCTTAGCCTTACTGGCTTTTGCTTTGAAGCGTGTAATGAATTTTTCTAGATGAGCAATTTGTTCTTGTTGCTTTTCGAACATCGCTTGTTGTTGTAATAAGCGCTCTGCTTTTTGGCGTTCGAATTGCGAGTAATTGCCTTTATAAACATTTATTTTTTGTGCGTCTATGTGCCAAATTTGGTCAACAACGGCATCTAAGAACTCTCGGTCATGGGAAATAAGCACTAGCGTGCCTGTGTAGGCACGTAAAAAGCGTTCTAACCAGTAAACAGCATCGAGATCTAAGTGGTTGGTTGGCTCATCCAGCAGTAATAAATCGGCATCACGAATAAGTGCTTGTGCTAAGTTTAAGCGCATACGCCAACCACCAGAAAAGGCGCTCACTGGGTTGTCTATTTGCTCATTACTAAAACCTAAACCGTGTAATAGCTCTCCTGCTTTTGCCTCAATGCTATAGCCTTGAATATGTTCTAGGCCAATATGTGCTTTTGCTTGCGCATCGCCGTCGTTATTTTGCTCAGCTTCGCGTAGTGCAATTCTTAGCGCGTAATATTCAGGGTGACCTTGTAATACATAATCTAGAGCGCTGATTTCGAGCGCGGGTGTTTCTTGCTTCACAGAAGCAATTGACCAGTCTTTAGGAATTTGGCATTCACCGGCATCGAGTTGCAATTCAGACTTTAATAGCGCGAACAGCGTTGATTTACCACAGCCATTAGCGCCCACAAGGCCGACTTTATGTTCTGGGAATAAGGTTGCAGAAGCCCCTTTAAGTAAGGCGTTACCACCACGTAGAAGTTCGATGTCTGAAATTTGGATCATGAATGTTTACTTGCACAGCACTGATTTAATTGTCGCTATCATAACACGGATCACATTAGCCTTCGCAATCGTATCAAACAGAGAATTATTAGGCTAAAATAGCCGCCTACATGCCACGGGAGATCATCTATGAGACAAAAGAAACGCTTTATTGCTGGCGCATCATGCCCTGAGTGTAAGGCCATGGATACCATGATGCTTTATAAAGAACATGATGTGGAAAAAGTGGAGTGCGTACAGTGTGGCCACAAAATGACGCAACCAGAGCAGGCAGTGCAAGCCTCAACACGCCAATTTGAGCAAGTGATTGGTGTATTTAAGCCGGGCGATTAATTCCCGGCTCTATCACTACCTAATTAATAGTGCGGCGGTGGCGGCTCTTGCATTTGTGACATTAAAGATGGCTGCTGTGCTTCTTTAATCTTTTCTGCAAGTAACTCTGTCTGGCGTTTCATTTTAGCCAGCTGCTGTTGGTGCGCTTTAAGCTCATCGTTTAATATTTCAATTGTTTCATCTTGAAAAGCGACTTTCGCTTCAAGTTCCATTAGACGATCTTCAATTGTATTCATTTGATTCTCTTAGATTAAAACTTTCAGCGAATCCGCTGGAGCTTTCGGTTAATAACGCTTGGTTGTTATCAGTAAACGCAACATCTAACACCACGGCTGATTTCGGGCGGCTTCCTTCTCGAGGAATCACTTGCCACGTTTGTAATTTTTTACCCGACTCTAGCTGCCATAAATCAACCAATCGATTGGGTGAACCTGTGGCAATTAAAGTGCCTTCATCGTTAAAACGGACGGCGGTAAAAATTTTCTGACGAGCAATATACGCCAGTTTGCTAACAAGATCACCTGTAGTCAGTTGCCATACATTTGCTTGCTTCATACTGTCTGCGGTAAATGCGTAACGACCTTGTGGATCAAGGGTGACTTGAGTAACGCGACTTGGGTGATTAAAGCGGTGGATCACTTGCCCTGTGCGAGTATCCCAAAAGTAAGCAACATAATCATTTGAGCCGCTAATGGCGTAGTGACCGTTAGGCGATAGATCAACAACATTGACTTTTTCTTGGTGGCCAAGGAACTCTATGCGCCTGCCACTCTCTAAGTCGAGGTAAACGACTACACCGTCGGCGCGACCATATAATACACTGCGCCCTTGGTTACTTATCGCGATATCTCGAATTGTTGAGGCGTGTATTTTGTAATAACCCGTGTTGTTGCCCGTGGCAATGTCCCACACTGCAAAGGTGGACTTCTCAGCGGTAACTGCATGGCTATTGTCGAACGAGATAGCAACAGTATGAACTAGGCTATCTTGATTTTGTTGTTGGAACCATTGGTATTTTAGCACCTGTTGTTGATTATCCCACAGTGCGACCCCATGGTGTATTGATGAGATTAAGCTGTATTTACCATCGTGCGACAGCGCGGAGGCGAAGGCACCTTTAGCCGCATGCTCATAGCGTGCAGTTGATTGCTCATGTTGCTCAGAGCAGGCTACAACTAAGCAAAGGCTGAGCAGATACAAAAAAGTACGAAATATCGACATATTACGAGTATTTCCCCTTAACTCTTAGTGATTGAGAGGTTAGACTAGGTCTCGTTGAAGGCCTAGGTTGTTAGTCTAATCGCTGATCATGCATAGGCATGACGTTAGTTATTAGACAAGCAGCCTACCATGTAGGTCGTTAATCTTTAACTAGTAATAATACAATAATTGACAACTGCAAAGTGTGTCGGAGATATAAAATGAGAAAGACGATTAAATTGTCATTGATTGCAGCGTCAGTTTTAGCGCTTACAGCTTGTAATCAGGAAGCAAAAAAAGAACAGCAAGCTGAAGTTAAACTAGAGACTGAAGCTCAACAACAAGCATACGGTATTGGTGCATCTGTTGGTAATTTCTTAAACCAAGACCTTGCTGATAAAAAAGCGCTAGGTGTTGAACTAGACGAAGCACTTCTTAAGCGTGGTTTTGAAGACGCACTAGCGGGTAACGCTAAACTTGATGACGAAAAAATTCGTGAAGTGTTAACTGCACTTGATCAAAGCATTCGCACTAAACAACAAGAAAAAGCGAAAGTAGAATCTGAAAAGAGCAAAGCTGAAGGCGAAAAATACCTAGCTGAAAACGCGAAGAAAGAAGGCGTTACAGTAACTGAATCTGGCCTACAGTACGAAGTGATCACTGAAGGTGAAGGCGAAAAGCCAGTAGCAACTGACGTTGTTAAAGTTCACTACAAAGGCACTTTATTAGACGGTACTGAGTTCGATAGCTCTTACTCACGTAATGAGCCAACTACTTTCCCACTTAATCGTGTGATCCCAGGTTGGACTGAAGGTTTACAATTAATGCCAGTTGGCTCTAAGTACAAGTTCACTATTCCATCTGAACTTGCATACGGTGAGCGTGATCTTGGTAAGATCCCTGCAAACTCAACGCTTGTTTTCGAAGTAGAATTACTTGAAATCCAAAGCGATGACAAAGCTGTACCAGCTGAGTAATATTTAACTCAATAAAAAAGGGCTTTTTAGCCCTTTTTTTATGCGCAAATTTTTATTAACTAAATGCCGCTTCTTTCATTTTTAATGTGCCACTATCTGCATCAAGCTCAACCACGGTGCCAACAGGCAGGATAAATTGGCGCTTAATATGGCCAATCATGGCCCCACGATAAGCAGGAATACCCAGCGGTTTTATATAATCTGCAAAAATATCGTCAAGGGTTAAAGAGCCATAACCACGGCCAGGCTTACAGTCATTACAATCACCAAATACAAAGCCTGCAATTTTATCCAGTGCGCCCATAAGTTTTAGTGTGCTCATCATCCTGTCAATTCGATACGGCGCTTCGTCGATATCTTCTAAAAATAAAATTGCGCCATTAAAGTCAGGTAAATAATTCGAGCCTGCGAGGGCTGTCAGTACTGTTAAGTTGCCACCGATTAATCGTCCCGTGGCTTTACCTGGTGTAATCGTTTGGGTCAGGTACTGAGTGTTAACAAGCTCATCATCGGCTTTTGGTAAGTTTTGGAAATGCATCAATTTACGCGCTTCGAACATGCTCTTAAATTGCGCGACATGAAACGGGTTCCAGTCACTTGATGCATTTGGACCATGAAAGCTGATTAACCCAGCTTGAGACAGTAATGCATTGTGAAGAGCGGTAATATCTGAATAGCCCATTAGAGGTTTTGGATTGTTACGGATCATTGCGTAGTCGAGCAAAGGTAGAATACGGGCAGCGCCTGAACCGCCACGTAAACATAAAATGGCATCAACCTCTTTGTCGCTGAATAAACTATTTAAGTCGCCGGCTCGCATTGCATCAGTGCCAGCTAAATGCCCACGTCTTGCTAAAATGTTTGGTGCAAGCTTAGCCTTGTAACCCAGTGCTTCTATAACGCCTTGTGCTAATAAAATATCAGCGTGCGCAGCAGTGGCAGCTGAAGGGCTACATAGCCCAATTGTGCCACCTTTAGGAAGAGCTTTTGGCTTGATTAATGTTTGGGTACTAGCATTCTGTGCCGCCATTAAAGGAGCTGATGTCAGACTTGCGCCTGCGGCAAGAATTGAAAGTGACTTTAAAAATGACCGTTTATTCATAGCGAGCCTCATGTTTTTATAGTATGAGTATCGCATTGAAGAAAGTATTTCAAATATTTGTTTCGAAATGGAATAGATGATTCTTTTTGGCAAGGCGAAAACACTTCAGCAGAGAGTGTTTCTCTGCTGTGCAACTAAGCTGTTAGCTGGTGTGATTAGAATATAAGTTGTCGATTAACTCATCTTCTAGCTCAAAGCGCAGTTCAAGTGCTTCGCCTAAGATTGATAGGTCTTTATCAAACTCATCAAGCAAGTCATCTTTGTCAACTTCTGCGTATTTGTCGTTAAAGTCGAGTGCTACATCTGTGGTTTCAGAAATGCGCGGGTATAAGGCATTCGCCAGCTTTTGGCTCTCAGGACCTTTTTCTTCACACGCTTTGGCAATGTCGTCGTAAATTTCGAAATGGCCAGCAGAAAGGTAATCCATCAGAATTTGGCAAAAGTTTTGAATTTGCAGCTGATCAGGAAGGGCATGATCTTTCTTTTCGTACGGTGAAAAGCCTGCAATACGGCAGAACAACACAAGCAGCTCTTGACGTTCTGTGAGCCATTTGTCGATTACAGAGTGACTACCACCCCACTTTTGTTGAGCTTTTTCCAAACGCGTCAGCATATTTCATCTCCTCGCTGAGTAGGTTTTCCTTTGTATATATAAAAAGGAAATATGACACAAAGATCAACTAAATTCTTAGTGTCTAATTGCAACAGATTGTAAAAGTCATTCTAAAGACATACTTTTTAGCGCTGAATAGGCCAAAAAATAACCTCATTTTAAGAGTGGACTTTTTTTGCTCTCATTGCAGTGTATGGGAATTGATTCAAAACTACTAGTATTAATTTTGCAATTTTTATCTAAGCGGATGAGTTGTAATTTGCTGATTTAGAAAAGAAAAAACCACCAAAATTGGTGGTTTAATTCTTTTTCTAAGACTTGTTAAAACAAGCGTTCTTATTATTATGGGAAGATTGTTGTTCTTATTGTTATAAGATTTTTATTATTGTTTTTGTTAACGCGGGATAAGTTATACCAAGCTTTTTTGTATGTTGCAAATTTATTAATGAAAAGTTTTAATTTTATTTTGTTTTCGCTCAAAAAACGCACATTAGGCTTAGGCAGGCTTAAAAAACATGATCTATATCTAGCCTTGATTATCTATCCATAGTGAGACGCGCAATATGGTGATACAATCTGCTCAATTTCATTCAGTTCTAGGATTCTATACGCATGAGCGAATTAAAAAACGATCGTTATTTACGTGCACTACAAAAGCAACCTGTTGATGTCACACCGGTATGGATGATGCGCCAAGCTGGCCGTTATTTACCTGAATACCGTGCTACACGTGCCCAAGCAGGCGACTTTATGAGTTTATGTAAAAACGCTGAACTTGCTTGTGAAGTAACGTTACAGCCATTACGTCGTTATCCGCTTGATGCTGCAATTCTATTCAGTGATATTTTAACTATTCCTGATGCTATGGGCTTAGGTCTTTACTTCGAAACAGGTGAAGGTCCGAAATTTGAACGTCCGATTTCTTCATTAGCAGATGTTAAAAAAATCCCAAATATCGATCCAACTGATGAGCTTGGTTATGTGATGAATGCGGTAAGTACGATTCGTCGCGAATTAAAAGGTGAAGTACCGCTAATTGGTTTCTCTGGTTCACCTTGGACACTTGCCACTTACATGGTTGAAGGTGGTAGCAGCAAAACATTCGGTAAAATCAAGAAAATGGCCTTTGCAGAGCCACAAACACTGCACCTATTACTTGATAAATTAGCTGACTCAGTAATCGACTATTTAAACGCGCAAGTTAAAGCGGGCGCGCAATCGTTAATGGTATTTGACTCATGGGGCGGTGTATTAAGCCCACGTGACTACAATGAGTTTTCATTACAATACATGCACAAGATTGTTGATGGCTTAATTCGCGAACATGATGGCCGCAAAGTACCAGTGACGTTATTTACTAAAAATGGTGGTCAGTGGATTGAAGCAATTGCAGCAACTGGCTGTGATGCAGTAGGTCTAGACTGGACTATTAACATCGGTGATGCAAAACGTCGTGTTGGCGATAAAGTCGCGCTGCAAGGCAACATGGACCCAGCAATGTTACATGGCACGCCTGAGCGTATTCGCCAAGAAGTTGCCACTATCCTAGAAGACTTTGGTACAGGCTCTGGCCATGTATTTAACCTAGGCCATGGTATTACACCAGATGTAGACCCAGAAAATGCAGGTGTATTTATCAACGCCGTTCATGAATTCAGTGGTAAATACCACAAATAAGCAAAAGCTAATCGTAAAAAAGCCCGCATTAAGCGGGCTTTTTGTTGTAATTTACTTCGTTACTTAAACAAACGGTTTAAACCATTTAATGCAGCTACGCGATAGGCTTCTGCCATGGTCGGGTAGTTGAACGTGGTATTTACAAAGTAATCAATGTTATTACCGCCGTTCTTTTGTTCCATAATCGCTTGACCGATGTGAACGATTTCAGAGGCACGCTCACCGAAGCAGTGCACACCCAGTACTTCTTTGGTATCAACATGGAATAAAATCTTTAAGCTACCCACCTCAGTGCCTGCAATTTGCGCACGCGCTAAATGCTTAAATTGAGCACGGCCTACCTCGTAAGGGACTTTTGCAGCAGTTAACTCTTGCTCGGTTTTACCCACTGAGCTCATTTCAGGGATTGTATAAATACCTGCTGGGATATCAATGATCAGCTTTTCATCACAGTTACCACATGCAATCGCATCGGCTGCAATACGGCCTTGGTCAAATGCCGCACTGGCAAGGCTTGGGTAACCTATTACATCGCCCACAGCATAAATGTTATCGACTTCTGTTTGGTATGTTTCGTTCACTTTAAGCTGACCACGACCATCTGCTTTTAGGCCAACAGCTTCAAGGTTTAATGTGTCTGTGTTACCCGTACGGCCATTGGCAAATAAAATACAGTCAGCTTTTACGCGCTTACCTGATTTTAAGTGCATTACCACACAATCATCGCGAGTTTCTACGCGATCAAACTCTTCATTATGACGAATAACAATGCCGCTATTCCAAAAGTGATAGCTCAGAGCATCTGAAATTTCTGCATCCATAAAGGCAAGTAGGCGGTCACGGGTATTCACTAGGTCAACTTTGGCGCCTAAACCTTTAAAAATAGAGGCATACTCACAACCAATTACACCTGCACCATAAATCAGCACACGATGAGGGTCATCTTCAAGGCCTAAAATGGTATCGCTGTCGTAAATACGTGGATGTTTAAAGTCTACACCCGGTGGACGGTAAGGGCGCGAGCCAGTAGCAATAACGATTGTTTGTGCAGTAAGAGTTTCAAACGAACCGTCTAGGTGCGTCACTTTGATAGTGTGTTTATCAATAAACTCAGCATCACCTTGATACATATGAATGCGGTTACGTTCATAAAAGCTGCTGCGTAAATTAGATTGCTTTGAAATGACGTTACTTGCGTGACGCAAAATATCTGGGAAAGTTAAGCGGTTAGGGCGCTCACTAATATTAAATAGCGGGTTTGCTTTATATTCAATATAACGACTTACAGAGTGACGTAATGCTTTTGACGGGATAGTACCCCAGTGCACACAACCGCCACCTACTGCTTCTTGACGCTCAATAACAGCGACTTTTTTGTTACTTTTAGATAGGTTCATGGCGGTACCTTCACCGCCAGGACCTGTACCTATGATGATCGCATCATATTGATAAGATGGAGTATCTTTTTGCTTTACTTGTTGTTTGGCCACAGCCGCTCCTATGTTAACTAAAAGAGGCTTTTAACAACCTCGCATTTAGTGCAAGCCAAGCCTGCTTTTGGTTTTCCCAAGCGGCTTCAAGCTCGTGATATTGTGTCATTAATGCTGATTTTTCACACTGTTTCATCATTTTATTACGTTTGATTTCTAACACGCGTTTTTGCAAGGCACAGAAGTGTTGCAGTTTTTTCAGCAGTAAATCGTACTCAGATTGTAATAATGTAAGCTTATCTTGCGCTAAAGGCAATTTTGCAAGGCGACCTTGAGTCTTATTCATCAAGGTTTCTGCTTTGGCTTTTTCGATTCGCTCAATCGGTGTGCGCTTTAATTTTGAAGCAAGACCGATTGCAGCTAGAGAGCGGATTATCCACTTAGTTGGATCATAGTGATACCACTTAATGCCATTGCGATAGTCGCTAGCAAAAATGTGATGGAAGTTATGATAGCCTTCACCGTATGTGAATAGCGCTAAAAAGCCATTATCACGGGCGGTGTTTTTTTCTGTGTACGGACGTGAACCCCAAATATGCGCCAGCGAGTTGATAAAAAAGGTAAAATGTTGGCTCAATACTAAGCGTAGTAAACCAACCAGTAATAACATGCCCCATACATCGCCAAGCATTAAACCTAGCAATAAAGGAATACCAAAATTAGTCGCGACGACTAACTTCATATAGTGACGGTGTTGCCACATAACGACTTTGTTTTTTTGTAAGTCACGACAGTTACTGTAGTTACCATATTGCTCGCCTTGATAATCGCGCAGCATCCAACCGATGTGGCTATACCAAAAGCCATTAGTAGCGGCGTAAGGGTCTTTGATGGGATCATCAACTTGACCATGGTGAATACGGTGATCGCTACTCCAGTGTAAAGCACTATTTTGTAATGCAAAAGCACCACCTAAGGCAAAAATCACTTCAATAACAGGATGCACATCATAGGCTTTGTGTGCCCATAAACGGTGATAACCTGCAGTAATAGAAAGTCCGGCGTAGAACATACAGCCAACAAAGGCTATCCACTGTGTACTGGTGTATCCGTAGCTAAAGCCATACCAAGGAACAAGGGTGATCGCGGCCAAAAATGTAAGGCTAAAAAATAGCACATTGGTCCAAATAATCGGTGGTTTTTTCATCTGAATAAATCTCGGCGTACAGTTGTACGCTAAAATAGTGTTTCATTCTCTCCGCGTCAAGTATTAGACTAGCTCATTAACCGAAAAATCATTAAAAGTTCACGCTGGGAGTTTCCATGTCGGGTGTTAGAGCGCAACAGAAACAAAAAACACGACAAGCACTAATCGAGGCTGCATTCAATCAATTGAGTGCCGATCATAGTTTTTCTAATTTAAGCTTGCGTGAAGTTGCCCGTGAAGCAGGGATTGCCCCCMCCTCTTTTTACCGCCACTTTAAAGACATGAATGAGCTCGGTTTGACCATGGTTGATGAAGCCGGTTTAACACTGCGCCAACTTATGCGCCAAGCGCGCCGCCGTATTGAGAGCGGTGGTAGTGTGATCACCACATCAATCGTTACCTTTATGGAGTTCATCGATAACTCGAGCAACCAATTTAGATTGTTATTGCGTGAGCGCTCTGGGACTTCAAAAGCATTTCGTGCCGCGGTTGCGCGTGAAATTAAACATTTCATTTTAGAGCTTGCGCATTATCTTGAAAGCGAAACACCGTGTGACCCAACTCATGCATACATTCAAGCCGAAGCCATGGTGACTTTAGTATTTAATGCCGGTGCCGAAGCCCTCGATATTGAAGGGACACAACGCGAAGAGCTAGTTGAGCGTTTAATCTGGCAATTACGCTATATTGCTCGCGGTGCCACTTTGTATGGTCGTGATAGTAAAGGTAGTGTAGAAAAAACAGCCTAAAGCATGGTGGATTTTTGTTCCCATTTTGTGTATCGTTTTTTTGTTTAAATTTAGTGACTGAATTCTAAATAGTCAGTTACGCCACAAAATGAATAAATAGCGAGGACGCACATGCTCACCAAGGATCCGGTGAATAATACTCATGGCCATTTTTTAGAACAGAGTGAAGAAACAACGGTAAAAAACAGCCCAAGCTTTCGGGACCTGAGCCGCAGTTTGTTATATTCTTTACCGAAAAGTCTGCAAAAGAAAATTCAAGATAACTTGTTTGGCGTATTAGACGCTCATCAGGTCTCACAATTTCGAGATGACAAACGCTGCCAGTTTTGGATTAACCAAAATGGTTGGAAGCGAGTTCCCTACAGTCAGTTTCGCCATGTCTATAGCCGAATTGCGCTATACCCAAAAAGCGCCACTATTTCAAAGATCCATAGCTCAGAGGCTGCTAGCAATGCAACATCAGTTGATTTGAGAGATCATCAAGCTAGGCTATTACAAAGCAATGGCAACGAAGGACAACCCAACAGGATAGATCAACACATAACTTATACTCGTCGTGTTATCCGCCCAACAGCAACTCAGCAATTTCAACCTACGTTAGCTCTTTATAAGCCTGTTGCAAATAGTAAGGTAGAGTTAAAAGCATCTCACCAAGTTCGGCAAAATTTCACAACCCATGTGCTCCAAGCATCTGAAACGGTAGAAATGTTAGCTCAACAATATACAGGCTATAAAAATGCGAACCTTATTTATGATTACAATTTGGGGTTTAGTCGTGCTAAGCCCGCACCGGTAGGTACTGGATTGATAGTTCCCAATGGTTGGAAATTAAATATAGAAGGCTCCTGCAGTAATTGCCGCAGTATAGATATAGTTTGGCAAGGGCCTACAAATGGTCAAATTACATTGCAATTAGAAAAAAAGCGCCCAGATGAAATATCGTTTTGGCAGCATTATTTTGTTGTGAAGCCAGGTGTTTATGCTGTCACTGTGAGTGCGTCAGGTCTTGTGGAAACCACCTCTTTTACAGTGCTTCAACCAACACAAGAATATGAAATTGAGTTGCTTGATCAAGCAGGTAACCCACAGGCAAACATGGGCTATAAAATTCGCTTGCGTAATGGGCATGTAGTCAGTGGAGTATTAGATAGTAAGGGTTATGCCCACGTATCAGGCCCTGACTTTGAAAACGCTAAAATAAGCTTTCATGAGTTAGATGACAAAGACTGGCAGGTGGCCAGCCCTTCCCGTAATGAATAAATTTATAGGGATATAATTTATGACCTTACAACATACTGTGTCGCAAGGCGAAACCTTGCTACGCATTGCTCGTCAATATGGGTTTAGAACCTCTAATGGTCTTTACTTGCATCCGCTTAATGCTGAGTTTCGTTCTTTAAGGCCTGATCCTAACCAAATTTACCCCGGCGACGTAATTACTATTCCAGCAAAAGTTGAAAAATTCATGCCACTGAAAACAGATAGTAAAAACTCTTTTATGGTGCGTGATGAAAAAGAATTCTTTCGTTTAAAACTAGCTTACGAAAATGGCGAGCAAATTACTGGAAAGCGCATTGTATTGAATATCGCAGGGCAAACAATTGATACCGTCATAGCAGAAGATGGTTTAATTGAAGTAGAGCTCACCGAAAATAAAACGCTTACGGGGCAAGTAGATTTATATCTCAATGACGAAGACACCACACCAACAAAGAGTTTTGCTATTCAAGTTGGGCACTTAGACCCTATTGAAACCTTGTCAGGAGTGCAAGGGCGTTGCAATTTACTTGGATTTGATTGTGGGAAGGTTGATGGAATTAATGGATCAAAAACACAAACAGGTGTTAAAGCTTTTCAGCTTGCACAGCAGTTGCAAGTTGATGGCATAGCAGGGCCTATTACTAAACGTCGTCTTGTTGACGTATACGGAGCATAAGTAATGAGCCAAGCAATGCCAATGGCAGTAAACCTTGTTAATACACTTGTTATTAATACCGGTGCGGGTGCAACAACAAAGCATATTATTGTAAAAGTACTGGGCGATGTTGATGTAGAAATACAGCTACTTTCACAAGGCAACAAGGTCGTAGTTGAAAAACAAGCAGCGCAGCACTACCGTTTTAATAACCTGTCGCAAGATACACCTTACACTCTCAAAGCAATTGTTGCTGGTAAGGCCGAGTTTACTCTTGTAAATGAGCAGCAATTTGCAGACTATTTTAATTCAAACACGGTAAAGTCATTTAATATTGGCAGTAAGGGCGGCCCGCAACTATTTAAGCATAAAATTTTACCTAAAGGCCATGTAGAACTCACCTTACTTGCCGAACCGCCTTGCTTTGGGGTGTTTTTTGATGGCACAGGTAATAACCGTTTTAACGACATACAAGACTCAACAGACAGCAAGGAGCCTACGAATGTTGTTAAGTTGTTTGAGTTATATCCCGCTGAAGACTTTCAAGCACGCCATTACGTAGAAGGAATTGGTACCAAAGCGAATAAAAGTGATTCAACACTAGATATGGGCTTGGCGTTTAGTTTTGACGAGCGTATAAAAAAAACTATATCTGCTATGAACGTATTTTTTGAGAGTTTTCAAAAAGTACGAGTGGTCTTCATAGATGTGTTTGGTTTTAGTCGAGGTGCAGCCCAAGCTCGAGCGTTTATTAATCAGGTCAATGCAATATATCAAGACAAGCCAAATTATTGGGGCAGCATTAAGCCTGTTATTCGTTTTGTAGGCTTATTTGATAGTGTTGCATCTATTGGCGGCGATGGCGATAATAACCACAGCGAGTTTTACGCCGATGACGAACTTGACTACCCCATTAACTTAAATTTAGCGAGCAGTAGTGCCGGGTATGTAATGCACTTAGCTGCGTTTGATGAAAAGCGCGATAAATTCCCTCTTAGCTCATTACTCAGTAGTAACATGCAGCTATCAGAAAACCACAAAGAAATTGAGCTCCCAGGTGTGCACTCAGATATTGGTGGCGGTTATGGCCCCGTCGAAACGAGTATTCTTTACCCTCGGCAGTATATTGTGGGCCAAGCCGGTGAGCTAGAGCACGACAAAGAGCTCGTACAGCTTAAACAGACACTTGAACAAAAATATTATTGGCCAACAATTAATATTCAATTTAAAGCAAGCCGGCCAAGAATAAATCGGCAACCAAAGCGGATTTGGAATAAATCAGAAAATACAATTTACACCAGCTATAGGCCGTATTGGCGTCGTAAATTAAGTAATATTCTGCCGCATTACAGTTTAGCGCTAATGCACGAAACGGCTGTAAATCAAGGGGTGCCGTTGCAAAACCTAGCAGAGCTTGCCAACCGTAAACAAGCTGATGGTCAGGCTTTTCCTTATGTTTTACCAAGCGAGCTTAAATCGCTTGTAGATACAGCGCGCAGTTTTGGGCCGCAAAGTGATGCCTGGCATGCTTTATACAAAGACTACATTCACCATAGTGTTAAATACGCAGCAACGATTGATGCGATAGCTCACGGCCCTGAAGAAGAAGCAGAATTTACCACTAAAAACCAACAGCGCGAGCTTTTTTATAACCAGCCAAGCCAAGCTGAAACAAGCACACAATGGCAATCACAACTAATAAATGGATACCGACTATGGACAAGTTTATAAAACCACTCATCTCACTTGCATGTGCTTTGCTCATAGCCGGTTGCTCGTCAACAGGAAAAATAGATTACATGGTAGCAGGCGTAGGCACTGAGAATGGGAATGCTATTTGGGGGCGCTCGGTGATATTTGATGATGCATGGGGCATACCATCAGGGGCTATTGGTTGCTGTTATGGAGAAACAAGAGCGACAGTTGGTGTATACGACCAAAAATTCCCCGAAAAAGTGGCGGTTGAATGGCTCGATAAATCAGAAAATAGAATTTATTACGGTGAAGTGGCCATAGATAAGGCTGGGTATAAATTAGCTAAAACCTTACCTAGATACACCGTTGTGAGCACTGGGCGCAAAGCAAAAGAAATCATACCTTATTTAATAATAGGAATGAGCGAGACAGGTGAAATCAACGTTTGGCTATCCAATGCGCCCTCGGGAAGAAATAGAACTGAGCGTGTATTACATGAACTTGGCTCTGGGCAAGCGCAATGGCGTGAGAATAAATAAAAACCGACTATGGACAAGTTTATAAAACCACTCTTCTCACTTGCATGTGCTTTGCTCATAGCCGGTTGCTCGTCAACAGGAAAAATAGATTACATGGTCGTATCTGGCTCAACTGATGAAGGTAATGATATTTTTGCGACATTAATAGAATTTGATGGGCGTTGGAGTGTACCTGCAGGTGCAATGTCGTGTTGCCGAGCTACGGCAGGTGCAATGGTCGGAGTTTATGAGCAAAAATTCCCGGAAAAAGTTGAAGTTGAATGGCTCGATAAATCAGAAAATAGAATTTATTACGGTGA
This sequence comes from Pseudoalteromonas shioyasakiensis, assembly GCF_022398475.1. Taxonomy (GTDB): domain Bacteria; phylum Pseudomonadota; class Gammaproteobacteria; order Enterobacterales; family Alteromonadaceae; genus Pseudoalteromonas. The sequence goes on from NZ_JAKEVM010000003.1 coordinate 40,356, forward strand.
AGTGACCATAGATAAGGCGGGGTATAAATTAGCCAAATCACTCCCTACCTTCACTCTATCAACAGGAGAGGTATTTAAAGAAATAAAGCCTTATTTAATTATTGGTATGGGAGAAACTGGTGAAATAAAAGTGTGGATATCAAATACACCTTCAGCAGGGGTCACAGGGCGAGTATTACATGAACTAGGCTCAGGGCAAGCGCAATGGCGCGAGAATAATTAAAAATGCATTTAGTGACTATGGACAAGTTTATAAAACCACTCATCTCAATTGCATGTGCTTTGTTTTTGGCCGGTTGTTCGTCAACGGGAAAAATAGATTATATGGTAGCAGGCGTAGGCACTGAGAGTGGAAATGCTATTTGGGGGCGCTCAGTGGTATTTGATGATACATGGGGCATACCATCAGGGGCAGTTGAGTGTTGTTATGCTGAGGCTGGCGGTACAGTCAGTTTGTACGACCAAAAGTTCCCCGAAAAAGTGGCGGTTGAATGGCTCGATAAATCAGAAAATAGAATTTACTACGGTGAAGTGGCCATAGATAAGGCAGGGTATAAATTAGCTAAAAATTTACCTAGATATACATGGGTAAGCACAGGAGAAATAGAAACAAATATAACCCCCTACTTGATAATTGGTATGGGAGAAACTGGTGAAATAAAAGTATGGCTAACTAATGCGCGCTCTGAAAGGAATAGAATTGGCCGTGTATTACATGAACTTGGCTCTGGGCAAGCGCAATGGCGTGAGAATCAATGATGTTTTTAGAACACCTCACTAAACAATTAGATTTTTTCCTCGTGCTGTTACTTTATGTGTATGTGATAACTATCACATTTAAAAGTTAATCTAAGCAATAGAAGCTTTACCTTCCGAAACTTTAAACGTTCAACGCATTTAATTGGGTTTAATTAACCTTTAAAGTGTGCTTTTGTGGATTTTTAATTTCATTAAGGCGATTTAAAAATCGCTTTTGTGGAAAAATTATGCTTGCAAGCAAGTTTTTTGAATGTTAAAAATACAGCCACTGAACACACATTTAGTAAATTAAGATGCAAATTACACATTCAATTACATTAAAACTAAACCTCTTACTGCTTAAATCAGTGAGCGGGGCTTAGTGTATTTGCATTTGTAGAACATTAAAAAACCCCGCAACCGCGGGGTTTTTTTTATCTCGCTAATGGGTCATTGGGAACGAGGACAGTTTATGAAAGATAAGGTTTGGATTTTTGACACAACGTTACGTGATGGTGAGCAAGCATTAAAAGCAAGCCTAACCGAAGACGACAAAATTCAACTTGCGCATACCATTAGCCGCTTAAATGTGGATGTAATGGAAGTGGGTTTTCCGGTATCTAGTCCGGCAGATTTTCGCTCTGTACAGCGCATTGCGACTGAAGTGAAAGGGCCGATTATTTGTGGCTTAGCACGTGCTGTAGCAAAAGATATTGAAGCATGTGGTGAAGCACTTCGCCCAGCAGAGCAGGGCCGTATTCATACATTTATTGCAACCAGTCCATTACACCTTGAGCACAAATTACGTATGAGCTTAGACGATGCAACGGCAATGGCTGTTAAGTCGATTAAACTTGCGCGTAACTACACGGATGACGTTGAGTTTTCGTGTGAAGATGCAGGTCGTACACCGCATTGGGATTTATGCCGTATCGTTGAAAGTGCTATTGATGCGGGTGCATCAACTATCAACTTACCTGACACCGTAGGCTATGTAACGCCAGACGAATACGCTGCGATGATCCACCACTTAATGAACAATGTGCCAAATATCGACAAGGCGCGTTTAAGCGTGCATTGCCATAACGATTTAGGTTTAGCGGTTGCTAACTCAATCGCTGCAGTACAAGCCGGTGCTCGCCAAATCGAATGTACAATAAATGGTATTGGTGAGCGTGCAGGTAACTGCTCGCTTGAAGAAGTCGCGATGATCATGAAGATGCGTGAAGACCACTTAAAAGTGCATACCGATATTCGCAGTGAAGAGATTTACCGTGCTTCGCGCCAAATAGCGAAGATTTGTAATATGCCAGTGCAACCAAACAAAGCAATTGTTGGTGAAAACGCCTTTGCACACAGCTCAGGGATCCACCAAGACGGCGTATTAAAAGCACAAAACACTTACGAAATTATGTCGCCAGAAAGTGTTGGTGTACCAAATAACCAATTAAACATGACTTCGCGTTCAGGTCGTCATGTTATTGAGCATCGTTTAGAAGAGTTAGGCTATCAAAAATCTGATTACGATATGGATAGCTTATACAGTAGCTTCTTAGCATTAGCAGACCAAAAAGGCACTGTGTATGACTATGACTTAGAAGCGATGATTTACTTTAATCAAATCAAAGATAAAGACGAAAAGTACCAGCTTGAGTTTGTGAACTCTACGTCTAACTCACAATCGGTGGCGAGCTCAACAATCGGCATGACAATTGATGGTGAGTCTAAGCAAGAGGCAGCAACAGGTAATGGCCCTGTCGAAGCATCATTCTTAGCAATTGAGCGCTTAACGGGTATGTCGGTCGAAATGATTGAATATAACCTAGAAGCAACAGGCCAAGGTGCCAGCTCACTAGGGCAAGTGAATATTATCGCTAAATATGATGGTCGCCCTTATCACGGTGCGGGCATTGCAGCGGATGTGGTTGAAGCGTCGGTACGCGCCATGATCCGCGTTTATAACTTAATTTATCGTGCACAAAAAGTGTCTGATTTAAAACAACAGAGGAAAGCAGGATGAGTCAATCGAATTACAGTATCGCAGTATTAGCAGGCGACGGGATTGGTCCAGAAGTTATGGCAGCAGCAGAAACCGTCTTGGATGCTGTAAGCGAAAAATTTGGTTTTACTTTGACTCGTCATCACCATGCGATTGGTGGTGCTGCCATTGATGAGTTTGGTCAGGCACTGCCGCAAAGTACATTGAGTGCTTGTGAAAATGCCGATGCGATTTTATTTGGCTCGGTAGGTGGCCCTAAGTGGGAAAACTTACCACCGAATGAGCAACCAGAGCGAGCTTCACTGTTGCCGCTGCGTAAGCATTTTGGTTTGTTCTGTAATTTACGCCCAGCACAATTATTACCAGCACTAAGCGCTGCGTCACCGCTTCGTGCAGATATCAGTGCACAAGGCTTTGATATCTTATGTGTTCGCGAGCTAACAGGCGGTATTTATTTCGGTGAAAAAGGTCGCAGTGGCGAGGGGGAGCAAGAAGCCGCTTTCGATACCCAAACATATTCTCGTAAAGAAATTGAGCGCATCGCACGCTTTGCATTTGAAGCCGCAAAGCTGCGTAGTAATCATGTTACCTCGGTTGATAAAGCGAATGTGTTAGCGACCAGCGTACTTTGGCGTGAAGTGGTCTCTGAAGTGAGCAAAGATTACCCAGAGGTAAGCCTTGACTACATTTATGTTGATAACGCGGCAATGCAGTTAGTTAAGCAGCCAAGTCAGTTTGATGTATTACTTTGCGATAACTTATTTGGTGACATTTTGTCTGATGAGTGCGCGATGATCACAGGCTCTATGGGCTTATTACCATCAGCGAGTTTAAATCAGTCTGGCTTTGGTTTGTATGAGCCAGCTGGTGGCTCAGCACCAGATATCGCTGGCAAAGGGGTTGCAAACCCAATCGCGCAAATTTTAAGTGCTGCGCTTATGTTGCGTTACTCACTAGGGCAAGATGAAGCGGCTCGTACGATTGAAAAAGCGGTGGCAGAAGCGGTTGAAGCCGGTGTTGGTACGCCAGATATCTACCCAAATGCAGGGTATACCACCAGTGATGTTGCTGCGGCAATTGTGGCACGTATTTAATTAAAAATTGTTTGCGCTGAGCTCGTCACTCAGCGTAACTAAAATGAGGGAATAGCAAGTGGCCCAAACCTTATACGATAAAATTTGGCAAGCTCATGTAGTCGCCAGCATAAATGATCAAACTGATTTACTTTATATCGACCGTCACCTAGTTCATGAAGTTACATCGCCGCAAGCCTTTGCTGGTTTACGTGAGAAAAACCGCAAAGTACGTTGCCCAGAAAAAACCTTTGCGACCATGGACCATAACGTTTCAACAAAAAGCCGTTCATTAGATGCTGCGAGTGAAGTGTCGAAAAATCAATTAATGGCACTGGATGCAAACTGTAAAGAGTTTGGTATTCAACTTTATGATTTAAATTCGATTAATCAAGGTATTGTGCATGTAATGGGGCCTGAGCAAGGTATTACCTTACCGGGCACAACCATAGTGTGTGGTGACAGCCATACCTCTACCCACGGTGCATTTGGAGCACTAGCGCACGGTATCGGTACTTCAGAAGTTGAGCATGTTCTAGCCACTCAAACACTGCAGCAGAAAAAAGCCAAGTCATTAAAAATTCAAATAAATGGTCGCCTTCGCCCAACTGTTACTGCCAAAGATTTAATCATGGCGGTGATTGGTAAATTAGGCACTGCGGGTGGTACTGGCTATGTTGCTGAATTTTGTGGCGAAGGAATCGAAGCGCTGTCTATGGAAGCGCGCATGACGCTTTGTAATATGAGTATTGAAATGGGTGCAAAAGCGGGGTTAATAGCACCAGATCAAACAACTTATGATTATTTAAAAGGTCGCCCATTTGCACCACAAGGTGCTGACTTTGATAGTGCCGTTGCCTATTGGCAAACACTAAAAACAGATGAAGGCGCAGAGTTTGATCATGTTGTTGAATTAGAGGCCGCTGATATTCAACCGCAAATTACTTGGGGTACCAGCCCTGAGCAAGTGATTGGCGTAGATGAATTCATTCCTGATCCTGAGCAAGAGCCAGATCTAATCAAGGCTGATGCAATCCGCAGCGCACTAAAGTATATGGGTTTAAAAGCCGGTGATAAATTGTCTTCTGCGACTGTTGATACGGTGTTTATTGGCTCATGTACAAATAGCCGAATTGAAGATTTACGTGCTGCCGCGCAAATTGTTGAAGGTAAGCAGGTTGCAGCGGGTGTTGAAGCGCTGATTGTTCCTGGTTCTGGCCTTGTAAAAAAACAAGCTGAAGACGAAGGCCTTGCAGATATCTTCAAAGCAGCTGGCTTTGAATGGCGTGAGCCAGGTTGTTCAATGTGCTTAGCAATGAATGACGATAGATTAGAAGCCGGTAAACGCTGTGCGTCGACCTCAAATCGCAACTTTGAAGGTCGCCAAGGTCGCGGTGGTCGCACTCACTTAGTGAGCCCAGCAATGGCAGCGGCAGCGGCAATTCATGGTCGTTTTGTTGATATCAGAGGAGAAGCCTAATGAGCGTATTTTTTAGTGGCTTAATGGCCCCGTTAGATAAAAACAATGTTGATACTGACCAAATTATTCCAAAGCAGTTTTTAACGTCGACAAGCCGTGATGGTTTTGATGCGGCGCTTTTTTACGATTGGCGTTATTTAGATAACGGCGAGCCAAACCCTGAGTTTATTTTGAACCGCCCTTGTTACCAAGGTGCGCAAATTCTTTTAACTCGCGACAATTTTGGTTGTGGTTCATCGCGTGAGCACGCGCCATGGGCATTAAAGCAATATGGTTTTGAAGTTATCTTAGCGGAAAGCTTTGCCGATATTTTCTTTAATAACTGCGGCAATAACCAAATGCTTGCTATCGCATTACCTGCAGAAACACTTGAGCAATTATTTGTGCTGAGTGAGCAGCATGATGATATTCATATCGAAGTTGATTTAGAAAACCAACAACTTCGTAGCGATAAGTTTGACACTATTCACTTTGATATTCGCCATGATATTAAAGAGCGTTTATTAAGTGGCTTAGATTTTATCGGTGTGACTGAAACACTTAACAGCCAAATTGATGCTTTTGAGCAGCAACTAGCAGCAGAGCGCCCTTGGCAATAACCTGTTTTTCCATGTGAACCTAAACGCGGCCAAGGCCGCGTTTTTATTTGTTTCTAAAAAAGAAAGTTGCTAATTTGGTTGGTAAAATAACGAAAACAACAAATAACTATGTGGCCTCTTTCTCCTAAATCTATCGGCATCTTGATGGGTGTGCTTTATGGCATCAGCGTGCGCATCTTTCTTGAAGTTAGCGAAACGTTTAATTTCGGTAGCCTCGTTACTATTTCGTTTATGTTTTTAGTGCCTGTGGCTATTGGGTTTATACGGGTACATTTTGAATATAATCAACTGTCGCCGATGACATATGGAAGAATGGCGGTAGTCGCTTGGCAGCCTATTTTTGTGTTCTTATTTGTCAGCGTAGTAACTCTTTTAGAAGGAAGTATCTGCGTTGCAATGGCCCTCCCTGCATTTATGTTTTTTGCTAGTATTGGCGGTATGTTAGCAGGGCTATGTCATCGCCTTTGGGAAAAGAAAAGCAACAAAGCGGTGATGTCGGTAGCTTTGTTGCCGTTGATCCTTTCTCCTTTAGAGCTCAACTTTTTACACTTATCGAAAACTTACGAAGTTAAAAATGCGATTGTTATCAATGCGCCTGTTGATGTTGTGTGGCAACAATTAGCTAATGTTAGCCAAATTCATGAGGGCGAATATCCAAGTTCATTTTCGCAATTAATTGGTATTCCTAGGCCAATTCGAGCTGATATGAGTGGTGATGGGGTAGGTGCAATTAGAACCAGCCAGTGGCAGAAAAATGTTGTATTTAAAGAAGTGATAACCGAGTGGCTGCCGAATGAGAAAATGCTTTATAACTTTGAGATTGACCCTGAGTTAATTCCTGATCATGCACTTGATCAGCATGTGAAATTAGGTGGTGAATATTTTTCGCCGCTGCATGGCGGTTATGAGTTAGTTACAAGTGGTAATAATCAAACGCTGTTAAGCCTTAAAACGACGGTACTTGATAACACTAACTTTGGCATTTATTCACGAGTCTGGGGGGAAGTGATCTTTCAGGATTTTCACCGAGCACTTCTCAAGCTAATGAAAGATCGCGCTGAAAATGACAACAAATTAGTTGCAAAAACAGGATGACCACTCGCTGTCTAGCAGCTTATCGTAATTGTTTTCTTTATGGCCTTTAAACCATTAGCCTAGGCTGAAATTTTATTTAGGGAACACACCATGAAATACTTAGTAGCATCGATGCTCGTGGCAGCGTCATCAGTAGCGGCTGCACGACCTGCACCATTAGTGTCAATTCCAAGCCATGATGGCTTTTTTGATAATATTGCTGCCCATTGCGGTAAAGCTTACGAAGGTAAAGTGAGCGTTGATAACGCTGCTGGTCCAAGCTCATTTGCGGGCAAAAAGTTAGTAATGCATGTACGTCGTTGTAACGAGCGTGAGTTACAAGTGCCATTTCATGTAGGTGATGATGCATCTCGTACTTGGATCATCACAAAAACGGGCAGTGGTTTGAGTTTAAAGCATGACCATCGTCATAAAGATGGCAGCGATGATAAATCAACCATGTATGGTGGGCATACTCTTGATGCGGGTTTTGCTAACGCGCAGTCGTTCCCGGCTGATCAGTATTCAAAAGAGTTGTTTGTGAGCCAAGGTATTCCCCAATCAATGGGTAACACGTGGCAAATGTATATTTACCCTAAGCAATTTACCTATCGCTTAGTGCGTGAAGGGCGTGAATTTCGTGTTGATTTTGACTTAACTAAACCTATCACGCCGCCAAGCGCGCCGTGGGGATATGAAGACTAGTGCTATTTAGCTTCGTCTTCACACTGTAAAACAACCGTTAAAGGTGGCTGATAGGCGCGTGGTTTAGTTGGAAAACGTTCATACTCCTGCACCCCATCAGTCACTCTTAGCATAAATGGTTTGTCTCTACATAAGCGACTTGCATGGCGCAGTAAGAATACGCTTTGATTGCGAAAGTGCTTATAGTCGTCAGACTGAATTTCGAGGTGATAGCGGCCGTCGGCCAATTTAGTTTGGTAGTAATGGACTTTTTCGTCGAAGTCATAGAGCTTTTCGGTTTCGCCTTTTGCTGCCTGCGCATTACTGCACCCCGCTAACATTAAAACGGCGCTGATTAATAGTGCTTGTGTACTTCTCACTTCACTCATAAACACTTAACTCCATGTGATTAATACCTTGTTTCATTGAGATGTTGAACCTGAGTTAGCATCCATAGTCAAACTAAGGTAACGTTACGTCTTACATGTAGTCTAACACCCAAAAAGGGAAAATGTGATGCTCAATAAAATAAAACAGCTGTTTTCAGCGCTGAATGATACCCAATCTAACATTGCTGAGCATGACCTAAAAACCGCCGTTGCTGCGTTATTAATTGAGGTTATGCGTGCAGATAATGAGTTACAAGATGATGAGCAACAGACCCTGAATGAGACCTTAAAGAAGTATTTCTCGCTTAACGAGGAAGAGGTTCAAGAGTTAGTTGCAAGTGCATCGCAAAGCTTAGATGATGCAATAGATTATTTTCAGTTCTCAAAACAAGTTAATGCCCAGTGCAGTGCCGAGCAGCGTATTGAAATCATCGAGCTGTTGTGGCGTTTAGCCTATGCAGATGGCAATTTAGATAAGCATGAAGAAATGGTTATTCGCCGCGTCGCAAGCTTGCTGTATGTAACTCATGAAGACTTTATCGCTGCTAAGCTAGCAGCGACAAAGCTAAGCTAGGGCGTGTTGACCTTTGTGGATTAAAATTTGTTCACTCTAGGGGCGATTTTATCGCGGCGCGAGATTTGTAACCTAGTGGGCTAAGTAAAAATCGAGCAACAAAGAGTTAATCGTCCCTAGGAAGAACCCGAAGGGCAGCGCGTGTTTGGCATTGATACTGCGTTATCGCCTATTTATGTGGAACAACCACACTACATAGGCTCTGCCTTGCCTAAATACCAAACACACTGCTGAAAAATTAATCATAAAAGGTCAACACGCCCTTATATTACTTATTTAATTTGCTCGCTACGCTCACAAGTTGCTGGGCAAGGCTGGCAACTTGCTCGGCTGTATCAGCATCGCTGATGCGGCCTTGCTCATCTAATTTAGTGTGGATAGCAGGTACTGCGAGTTGATCTGCAAGTACTAAACTACCAATACCTGATAAAATATCACGCACGTGATTTAAACCACGTAAACCACCTAAACCACCCGGTGAAGATGCATAAAGTGCAGTCACTTTATTACGAAATGCAGGCACTGCGCCTTGCTCTGTACGAGAAGCCCAATCGATTGCGTTTTTAAGTGGCGCTGTAATTGAGCCATTATATTCTGGGCTTGCTAATAAAATGCCATCAGCAGCGCGAAGCTTATCTTTTAATAATTGTGCGCCAGCAGGCGTACCTTGTGCTTCAATATCTTCATCAAATAATGGTAAGTCTAAATCACTTAATTTAATCACTTCTACTTCAGCACCACTTTCGAGGGCGAAGCGTGCAGCTTCATTAATCAGTTTTTGATTAAAGCTGTCTTTACGTAGGCTGCCTGCTAGGGCAATAATTTTTGGTGCTGTCATGATGGCTTCCTTTTTTAAGCTTCACTATTGATATGCTCGCTGTTGATATACTCACTGTAGCAAAAAACAGCTTGCAGAAAAGCCAAATAAACGCAAAACTTATGTGCGTATATGCACACAAGGAGCCGTTATGGCGATTCAATTTGATGATTGGCAAGATGTAAAAGTCGCTTATGAGGTGGCAAGGCTCGGCACGTTAACCGCTGCTGCCGAATCGTTAGGTGTTCACCACAGCACAGTGCTTAGAAGAATCAATAATTTAGAAGATAACCTTGATGCGCGGTTATTCCACCGCCATGCCCGTGGCTATACAGTGACAGAAATCGGCGCTAAGTTGTTTGCGACTGCAAAATCGATTAACGCTGAACTTGAAAAACTTCACAACGATATTATTGCCGCTGATAGCCAACTGCGAGGCAGTTTATTATTAACTACGGTTAGTGGTTTTATTGATGTGCTTAGTGATGTCTGTGAGCAGTTTCAAAGTCTGCACCCGCAAGTGCAACTCGAAGTTATTCTTGATCAAAACCGTTTACGCCTTGATCACGGTCAGGCGCACATTGCTGTGCGAGCGGGTCCTCGGCCTGATGAAGGCGACTATATTGCCCAGCATTTAGCTGAACTTTCGTCAGGGTTTTATGCCTCTAAAAGTTATATTGAAAAGTATGGCATGCCAAAGAATATTGAGCAGTTGCAACAACATAGTTTTGTTTCTGGGGTGGCTGGGTATAACGGTAAAGTGCCTTATTTTGCATGGGTTGATCAACATATTGAACCTTCGCAAATTAAGTTACGGGTGTCTGAAACATCAGAAGCTACACGGGCGATTGTTAGAGGCTTAGGAATTGGTGGTTTACAGCATGAAGTGGCAAGCCAATACCCTGATCTGCTGCCAGTGCTTCCTAAAGAGCTAAACTGGCCAACGGATCTTTGGCTGGTAACGCATCACTTGGTGCATCGCACAGCCAAAGTCCAAGCATTTAGTCAGCTTTTAAAAGCCTATTTTAAAGATTTAAAAGCTTAAACAGACTTTTTAACGCTAATGCCTAGCCGTTTGGCTAGACGCACAAGGTTGGCTCTATCAACACTTAAGCTACGTGCTGTGGCAGCCCAGTTTAGGTTATGTAGTTCAAGCTGTTGCATAATCAATTGATAACTAAAAGCGTCAGTTGCCTCTTTCAGCGATAAGCGAGTGGCTTTTTGTTCGTTAACTGCAACAGGGCTTGGTGCGGCAACGGCGGTTTTAGCAATATCACAATGCTCAGGCTCGATTGTGACAATGCTTTGTTGCCATTGCTGTTGTTTGGCTTTGAGTGCTGCGCGACTGATCACATGTTCAAGCTCTCTCACATTGCCTGGCCAATCATATTGACGCAGTAGTAACTGTGTATCGCTACTAAGCTTAAGTTGTTTAATTGCCAATTTTTTAGATGTTTGCTCAATAAAAAAGCCTGCCAATAAAATAACATCGTTATCGCGCTCTTTTAGTGGTGCAACATACAATGGGTAAACGCTTAAGCGGTGATAAAGGTCTGCACGAAAGCGCCCCGCAGCGACTTCTTGTTTTAAATCGCGGTTGGTTGCTGCAATCACTCTGACATCAACATAACGGCTTTGATCTTCCCCGACGGTTTGTACTTCACCACTTTGTAATACGCGTAATAACTTACTTTGCATAGCAAGCGGAAGCTCGCCGATTTCATCTAAAAACAGGGTACCACCATCGGCGAGTTGAAACTTACCCTGGCGAGCAGTATGTGCGCCAGTAAATGCGCCTTTACTGTGACCAAAAAACTCACTTTCGGCTAAGTTCTCTGGTAACGATGCGCAGTTTAAGTGGATCAACGGCATGTCACGGCGTTTTGAGTTTAAATGGATATTGCGCGCAACGAGTTCTTTACCTACGCCTGTATCACCTTGTATTAATACACTAAATTCTGAGGCAGCTACGAGCTGGATATCATTTTTAAGGGTCTGCATTACTTGGCTATTACCAATAATTTCGACACCTTCTCGTGTTAGTGCCTCAAGGTTAAGCTGCTGCGCAACTTGATGGTTGTGCTGTGCGTGCTGCATAAAATGCTGCAAGGTTAAGGCATGCTCAACATAACCTGCGGCTAGCTGTTTTAGTTGATTGAGCTCGTTCATTGCTAAAGCGTCAAAGGCATGTTCATCTAAACTATCAAAGGTCAAAACACCCAATAGTTCGTTATTGTCTTTGCTGCTCAGCAGCGGCACACCCATGCAGGCATGAACAGGAAAGTCTCCATGCTGGCTTTGTAATAAACCATCGTAGGGGTCGGGTAGGCCACAATCTTTGGCAAATTTTAGCGGTTCACTGCCACGGCATATTTCAAATAAGCGCGGATGCTCCGCTATTTTAAAGCGTCTTCCTAACGTATCGTCCGACAACCCATGAAGGGCTACGGGCTTTAACACATCGCCTTGTTTCAATAATAAGGCAACTGCATCACATTCAAGCCAATCATTAATGCAACTCAACAGATAACTGAAATTATGATCAACACTGCTTGCTTTGGTAAGTGCAAGTGCAACATCAAGAAGGGATTTTTTGAACGTCATGTCAATTTGACCTGAATATGTTTTATTGATGTTTTTAATGGTGTGTCATTTTGACTTATTTATCAAGCGTCCAAATTTAATACATTGATATTTAATGACTTTTGTTTTTGGCTCGAACTGTGCAATAGCTAGGGAAATTAAACGCTGAGAGCACTAATGAAAGTCATTAATTTAACTGAACCTATGCCAACTAAGATCAAATTTTATCAACTCAGCCAGTGGCCGTTATGGGCATTAGCATTTCGGCCTTTTTTCTTGGCGGCAGGTGCCTTAGCTGTGTTTGCAATGAGTTACTGGTTTTTAATCTTGGCGGGTTATGCACAGTGGCATCTAACAATGCCCGCAACGCTTTGGCATGCTCACGAAATGCTGTTTGGCTTTGCAGGCGTGGTTGCCATGGGCTTTTTGCTAACCGCCGCACAAACATGGACAGGTGTGGCGAGTGTAAGTGGTATTAAGCTTTGTTTGCTGAGCATGGTTTGGCTTGCTGCAAGGCTTAGTTTTTTTATTGAGATTGCAGGGTTCGAGCAGCTAAACCTTTATATTGTTAGTGCGCTACAACTCGTTTGGTGGCTAGCTGGAATTATTATTCTAGCTGACATGCTGATACAGGCAAAAAGCAGCCATAACTACTTATTTGTTGTCATCGCATCTTTGCTCTGTGCGCTCAATGTGATTTTTTTGAGCTTAGTTGTACTCAATAAAATGTCGCTGGCACTGGGGGTTGTTGATACCGCTGTACTTATCATGACACTGCTAGTTGGTGTTGTGGCTGGGCGAGTTGTGCCATTTTTTACCGCACGCGGCCTTAACCTAAGTGAACAAGTTAGAACCCCCGAGCTCGATAATTTAGTCGTATTTAGCTCATTTTTCGCCATTGCGTGGTTTTTTATGAGTCAGCTATTTTTTAGCGCAATGAGCACTGGTTGGGTTTTTGCTTGGCTTGCTTGTTTACATTCAGCCCGGTGTGTTTTGTGGTGGCATAAAGGCATTCTAAAAGTGCCTTTGCTATGGTCATTACATGTGGCTTATTGGGCTTTATCGGTTGGTTTAATACTCGTCGCGCTGAGCTATTTCAGCCCTATTATCTTATTCAAAGATGCGCTTCATCTGATCACTGTTGGCACCATAGGTGTGATGATCATCGCCATGATGGTACGTGTCTCTCATGGTCACACTGGGCGCGCATTACAAGCCCCTGCGTACATTAGTTTGGCATTTGTACTCATTGTGATAGCTGCCATTGTACGTTCGTTACTTCCTGTTTATTTAGGTCATCACCTTGCATGGCAGTTAAGTGCGTTGCTGTGGGTTGCTGGCTTTAGCTTATTTTTATTTCATTGTGCGCCCATCTTAGTGAATCGTCGTGTTGATGGTCGCCGCGGTTAATCTCTCCAATAGGAAAAACTATGTTATCTGAAAAAACGATCCAGATTGTTAAAAGTACTTTGCCGTTGCTTGCACAAGCAGGCCCTCAAGTGACTGAGTATTTTTATGATCGTATGTTTAGCTACAACCCTGAGCTTAAAAATATTTTTAATATGACACATCAGCAATCGGGCTCTCAGCAATTTGCGCTGTTTAATGCCTTAGCTGCCTATGCGGCAAATATTGATAACTTGGCAGTGTTAAAAGGTGCGCTTGCGCGCATTAATCATAAACACACCAGTTACCATATTTTGCCAGAGCATTATCCTATTGTTGGTGGACATTTGATTGCGACTTTAAAAGAGTTATTGCCAGAACAATTTACTCCTGAGGTCGAGTATGCATGGCGTGAAGCCTATTCATTATTAGCTGATGTATGTATTAATGAGGAGATGTCGCTATATCAAAAAACCAAAAAGGCACCGGGAGGTTGGTTTGGTACTCGTACTTTCACTATTACAGAAAAACGTATGGAGTCATCGCAAATTTGTAGTTTCACCTTAACGCCTGCCGATACAAAGCCTGTAGTTGCGTATTTACCGGGCCAATATTTAGGGATTAAAGTAACGCCTGCAAACAGTGATTTAACGCAAGTGAGGCAATACTCTTTATCGCAGCAAAGTAATGGTCGTAATTACCGTATTAGTGTGAAAAAAGAAGGCTTGGTATCTAACTACCTTCACAGCTTAACTGAGGGGGATGAGGTAGAAATTTACCCACCTGCAGGCGACTTTGTGCTTCGCGAAATTGACTCGCCTGTTGTATTGATCTCAGCGGGAGTTGGTCAAACCCCTATGATGGCGATGCTCGAAACACTATTAAGTAATCAACCTAATCAGCCAATTCATTACCTGCATGCTTGCGACAGTGAGACGCAGTTTGCCTTTAAAGAGTATTTATTTAAGCAACAGCAAGCGCACGCTTCATTACATTGTGTTACCTGGTTTAAAGATGGCAAGAGGGGCGATTTTGCGGGCTTAATGGATGTAAACCACATCGCTGACAGCTTACCAATAAGCAAAGGTGACTTTTACCTGTGTGGCCCAATCGCATTTATGGCAATGATAAAAGAGCAACTACTAGGTATTGGGGTTGCAAGTGAACGCATTCATTATGAGGTGTTTGGCCCTCATCAAAGCCTATGATGTAAAAGGCGCAGCTGAAGCTGCGCCTTTTTGTTAGTTAACTTCGCACTCTACATTAGGAAGTGGAATACGGAGCTCTTTTTTGGGGTAGTAAAGCAGGCATTGCTCGCCCGCCTTTTGCAACACAAACTTCTCAGAGGGAATTGAATGGGCACCCATAATTGGCAGGCCATCAGGCCCTTTGTTGGTGCCGTGGTCAATCAGCAACTCTGCGCTTTTAGTAAACACATCATCGGCTAAGGTGACCAGTGCACCGCCTTTAGCTGATTGAATAGCCTGCTGTATATCAGTAATCACTCCCGGGTTTACCCGAACAAGCGTGGCATCTTGCGGTTGCTCCGCTTGAGTACTTTTACAGCCAGCTATGCTTGCCAGTAAGGTGCAGGTTAATAACAGTGCTTTATTCATTATCACCTTCCTTAGCTGGTAGCGGACGGGTTAAATCCATATTATTTTTGTAAAGTGTAGTATTGGCTTTTAGCGCAATACCAGCTTCATCAGCAGCATAAGATGAGGTTGTCGCTTGCTTAGCTGTGACACTTTGCGTTAACACTGGGCAACTATCATTCTCAATATGATAAAGCGCTGCACTCAGAAGTGTTTCATCACTATCACCTAACTGGTGGTTAAAGTCGTCATCGAGTTCACAGCCTTTTACATCTGCATCGAATTGCGGTGAAGGAGTTGGTACTAAGCCGTCAGAGTATTCGCCAAAGCCTTTGTAATTCACACCCGTTAGCTGAATGGTGTAGTAAGTGGTTGCACAGTTATGCGTTGGGGTAAAACCATATGGTTTACCGCAGGTTTTACCACCTATTAAAACAACTTCAGTATCTATGCCTTTTAAGCCATTGATAAGTGCTTCTGATGCTGAACACGTATTATCAGTGCTGAGTACATAGACTTTCGATAAATTTAAGTCAGGGAGAATGTTACCTGTTCCCTCGAAAGTAGAATAATCGACTTCAATATCAATAAACGGGTATGGGTCGCTCTCGGGCTGCTTGTCATTTTCAATGACTTGATAGTAAAAATAGTCACTCGTATTGGCTGGACCTGCAATCATATAGGCAAGTTGTGAAGAAAGCGCTAATAAACCACCGCCATTGTATCTAAGGTCGATCACAAGCTCGTCGATATTGTCGGTTTTGAACTTATTCACAGCACTTATCAGCTCAGGCTGAGCAATACTTATATGGCTGTTAAACTGCATGTAGCCAACTTTAGTGCCATCTCCTGTGGTAATAGTATCGACATTTTGTACAGGTGTTTGGGTTATATTACCTGCGACTAGAGTAAACGATTTTTCGGTGCCATCATTACTGCGTACAACAAAATTGTGCGAGTCGCCAGCTGTCGGCCCAAATAGCGCTTCATTTAGAATATCTACGCCTTGTTGAGTATTAGTATCAATGCTGACGTCGTCGACCATTAAAATAGTATCACCGCGTTGTAAGCCTGCATTTGCAGCTGGTGAGTCACTCTCTAAATAGGCTACACGTAACTCTCGTGGCGGAACATTACTGATAAATGCCCAGTTAATTCCATAGCCAGAAACGACCCCAGATTGAGCCTCTTGAAAATACTCATCTGTCGGCCTGCTGAAATGGAATTGATCTTTATAAGCACCAGAGTCTGTTTTTTCGAAGGTTTTTAATTGATCAAAATAAGCGGCGACAGAGCTGAAGTTATCTGGGTCATTGTCTTCTATTTCATCGTACCAAAGATAGGTTTCGTCACTCCATGAACGAAGCCACATCTTCTCAGTAAACTCAGAGCCTGCTGTATCTGGGTAAGGTTGATTATCGTTATATGGATCATTGCCAGTTCGTGGTACAGCGCATTGATCTTTAAATTCGCTTGATGGCTCAAAGACACCAGCCGTCCAAGTGGGTTCAGAAGTTGTTGGTGGTGGATTCGTGGTATCGGTATTGCTCGATGAGCCACCACCGCCGCAGCCAGATAAAGACATGCCTGAAGCCGCTAAGAAGACAGCTAAAGCGAGTTTGTTATTTTTAAACATGGTGCTTCCTTTCTTATATAAATTGTTTAAAAACTAACAATTACTTAATCTGAAAGCAATAAATTATAGTGTCTAAAATGTAAACGAATGTGCTGCTAGTTATAAAGATTTGCGATTGCTAATTTCAGCTATTTCAAGCTTTTGCCACGATTCAAATAATTTACGTTGTTTATCAGATATTTTTAAGCCATAGGTTTTTTGCATATAAAAATAGGTATCGGCTATTTGCTTTCTTGCATAAATGGGTGGCTCAAATACGCGTTGCTTAAAGTCGACTTTTACAGGGCATGCTCCGTAACTTGCACTTGATGTTGACACCATGCCGTAGCGAAAGTTTGAACGGTCAGCATTGATCTCGCCTATAGCAGGTGCAAGGTTATTAATGTCAGCTTCCATTTGACGAAACTTTTCACTGACCTTTTTACAGTTTTTGCGACCGCCATCCTGCCAGCATTGTAATTGATGACCAAACTCCCAGGCAGGCACAATGTGCTCCCACTCTATTCTTTTTGCGCGAGCATTCTCTTTTCCTGAACGGGTGACAGAGTTTCTAGGAATATAACCACACGCATCAGGGTCTGGCACAAGTTTTTTACCTTGGCGCTTGATATCGCAACCACAATATAAGCTTTTACTATTGCTTGGTAGATTCTTAATTAAATGCTTTTTGGCACTGTAAAAGCTCGAAAACTCTTTAGCGGATATAGGAAAAGTGAAAATAAAACAAAGGGCTAAGTATAGAAATAAACGCATATCCATCACATCAGTGAACTACAGGAACAGCTATTCTAGAGCGACTATTCTAAAAAGGAAAAGTTTTTCAACTCAGCTATAGTTGTTAGGCCGTTTTTATTAAAGGAATTACAACCATGTTATTAGGTGCTTTTTCTGTAAGTCTAAATGTAAAAGATATTCGTGCTTCAAAGCAGTTTTATGAAAAGCTAGGTTTCAAAGAGTTTGCTGGGGAGATAGAACAGCATTGGCTAATAATGAAAAACGGTGAACATTTAATTGGTTTGTTTCAAGGTATGTTTGATAAAACCATGCTGACCTTTAATCCTGGGTGGGATCAAAATGCTGAAGCTTTGGATGAATTTGCAACCTTTGAGCAATTAGCTGCACAATTTCAGCAACAAGGATTAGAAATACAAAAGGCCGGTGACGCGAGTTTTATTATCACCGACCCAGATGGCAATCCTATTTTGATTGACCAACACGTGTAGCTGGCTTTTTACGTTTAATTCGAACGTTTTGTAGTAACAAGAGAACTCCTGTAATACAAAATAGTACGCTGGTGGCTGAGAAGCTGATGAGTAGTGGATTGTTAAAGTTCTCACGCTCATCATAATCCATAATGTGTAGCATCCAGAAAAAGTCGAAAATGCGCCACAGGGTGCTGCGCACAGTTATAACTTTACCGGTTTGGCTATCTAAATATAAGGTTGTTGTTAACCAATCATCGAAGCTAATTTGCCAAACATTGGCTTTGTGACCGACTTCTCTAGGCCCTTTTGTTAATAACTGCGCTTGCGTTATTTTTGCGTCAATAAGCAGGTGAGCTTGCGCATTTTCAATGATTTGCGCTTTACTCGGTGCAGGCATTTTAGCACCTGTTCTGCCATCAAAAATAAACGTACCGCTAGAGGATGTAACTTCTATAATCGGGGTATTTAAAAAATGGCTATATTTAATACTCTCGATTTGCTCGAATTGCGCTGTTATTTTATCAATTGAAGCGGGGTAGTCCGACAATAAAAATGGACTACTTAAACTGCGATTAGCCAGATGCTTACCATGCACTTTTTCAAGTGGTAATGAGCTCATCACAAGCCCACCTAAAAGCCAAAAAAAGATCTGCAAAGCAAGTAAGTAGCCAAGCCATTTATGCCCTTTACGAGCATACTTAAACAGGCGTTTATTCATTATTACCCCGTTATTATTGTTATGTGGGCGCTATTTTAGGTTGTTTAGCTAGATTGCCAATGCGGCATAATGTCGCATTAACTGTATTCTAGATTTGGTATATATACAAAACTGAGTTAAAGTTTCAGTCGATATAAATAGAGGGTAAAAACGAGAGTATGTCGGAAATTCAATTTTTAAATGTAGATCTGGAGCTTGAATCAAAGCACGATATTAGTGCGCTTGTTGCTGATTTGAAGAAAAACGCCATGGTTTTACATTATGACCAAGATGAATACCGCCAACTAGCACGTATTGAAGCAACCGCAGATATCAGCTCTCCTGATAAAGCAATTAACCAGCTTTGCGAGCTTATTGAGTCTTGCTCGCGCAATGCATTAAAACAGTGGTTATCGTGCTCAAAGCGTACATTTGATATAGGCTTTGAATCAGGTAATTCGCCTAAATGCTTTAACCAACCCCTGCATGCCGATACCTTGTTACGTATCTCTGCAATTGGCGCAGGGATTGAAATTACTATTTATCCTGTCGAAAAATAGCCTGAATTTATCGCTCTACAACAGCTGCGGTCATTCTTGATACGCAGCAAAGCTCTCCTGCGGCATTGGTAATTTTAATATCCCAAACAGAAGTTCGCTTACCTAAATGCAGCGGTCTAGCAGTTGCTGTTAACGTTCCTTTGCGTGACGCTTTCATGTGGTTGGCATTAATTTCTTGGCCAACAGCATAAAACTTATTGAAATCAACCACGAAATTGGCTGTATAGCTTGCCACTGTCTCTGCTAATACAACGTTTGCTCCGCCATGGACCATGCCCATAGGGTTATGATGCTCAGGAATAGCAGGCATGGTTGCCATTAAATAATCATCGCCAATTTCAGTTACCTCAATGCCCATAGTTTTCATTAAAGTGCCTTGACCGGTAATCCCTTGTTCAAGCTCTTTGCAAAGCTCTAACGTGATTGGTTGGTGCCAAATACTCATTGTGTTTCCTTAGCCTGCTAATTAAAGCTAATACCTTATGGCATCTTTCGGTGTGGTTCAATGTTAGTTTTGTAGCAATATGATGGGGTTAATTTAAATTTGCGATTTTCAAATAACTGTATATACTCACAGTTAAATGTACTGTATGGAAAACCAGTTGTATGCGCCCATTAACTAAACGCCAATCGCAAATTTTAGAACTAATTAAAGTCTTTATTAAAGATACAGGCATGCCACCTACGCGTGCTGAAATAGCTCAAACATTGGGTTTTAAAAGTGCCAACGCTGCTGAAGAACACCTAAAAGCACTGGCAAAAAAAGGCATGATCAAAATGAAGCCTGGGGCGAGTCGCGGTATTCAGTTAATTGAAGAAGAAGAGCCAGAGCAGTTAGGCTTACCTTTAATTGGCCGTGTTGCAGCTGGTGAACCTATTTTGGCGCAAGAACATGTTGAAAGTCACTGCCAAGTTGATCCTTCATTATTTAAACCTGCTGCCGATTTCTTACTGCGTGTAAATGGCATGAGTATGAAAGACATTGGTATTATGGATGGCGATTTGCTTGCAGTACACAGAACACAAGTTGCTGAAAACGGGCAAGTAGTTGTAGCTCGAGTCGATGAAGATGTAACAGTTAAGCGTCTAGAAAAAGCGGGTCGCAAAGTACTTTTACACGCTGAGAACGAAGAGTTTTCGCCTATTGAGGTTGATCTTGAGCATGAGTCGTTCAACATCGAGGGGTTAGCGGTAGGTGTTATTCGTAACGCTGACTGGATGTAAGCGTTCCCAATTTGGTGCATCAAATTGACTCAATTTGGTGCGCCGCTGAAATTTTACTACTTAATTAGGATTTGTGAATCCTTACTCTTCATTTAAAGCCTTATATGGCGCAGTTTTCCTCTCTTTTTATATTTCGTTCTTACTCCTAAACATTAAATAACGCGCTGATTATAGTTGTTATTTCTGCACCAAAATAAACATTTATTATCATTAAAACTTGCTTATTGGTCATTTTTTAACTAATTGGTTAATACACTGTATTAACACCTAATTAATAAAAAGACACAAAAATGTGCGAGGTGTTAGTCAAGGGGTCGGTATCATAAGTGGGTCAAAATGATACGTAGTCGCTCTGAACAATAAGAAAAACGAATGGGCACCTTGTTGTATCGCCTTTTCGCTTTGCGTCTTGCAATAGCATCTAAAGGAGCCGTCACATGGGTAAACTGCGTTACGCCTTGTGGCTTATATTGTTTGCACTTCCTGAGCTTGCATTGGCAAATAGCCAATACAATATGCGTAAAGGGGTGACCGATATAAGTAATAATGTTTATGAGTTACACATGACGATATTTATTATCTGCTGTGTAATCGGCATCATCGTATTTGCGGTGATGTTTTGGGCTTTAATACACCACCGTAAATCCAAAGGGGCCAAGCCTGCCCAATTTCATGAAAGTACAAAAGTTGAAATACTTTGGACTGCCATTCCATTTGTCATCTTAATCGCCATGGCTGTGCCTGCCACAAAAACCTTAATTGCCATGGAAGATGCTTCTAAAGCCGATATCACCATTAAAGTGACTGGCTCACAATGGAAGTGGCATTACGAGTACATGGGTGAAGACATTGCTTATTACTCGATTCTATCTACTCCTAAAGATCAAATAGACAACCAAGCAGAGAAAACTGAGCATTATTTGCTTGAAGTAGATAAACCGCTAGTACTTCCTATCAATAAAAAAGTTCGCTTTTTAATGACCTCAGACGATGTAATTCATTCATGGTGGGTGCCTGATTTTGCGGTTAAAAAAGATGCAAATCCTGGGTTTATCAATGAAGCGTGGACACGTATTAACGAGCCAGGAGTATACCGTGGTCAATGTGCTGAGTTATGCGGTAAAGATCATGGCTTTATGCCTGTTGTGGTGAAAGCCTTACCTGAAGATGAATTTGCTAATTGGCTTGCAGATGCCAAGCAAGAAAAAGCCAATGCGGCCGCAGCGGATGCTGCTTTGCTTGATCAAACATTACCGAAAGAAGAGCTTATGACCTTGGGTGAGCAAGTCTACATGGCTAGTTGTGCTGCATGCCACCAACCTACCGGTATGGGCCTACCTGGCGTATTTCCAGCACTTAAAGGCAGCCCGATTGTATTAGGTGATGTAAAAGATCACATAGATATCGTGTTACACGGTAAGCCTGGCACAGCAATGCAAGCGTTTGATAAACAGCTTTCAATTAAGCAACTTGCTGCGGTTATTACTTATAAGCGAAACGCGTGGGGTAATGATACCGGCGATGTTATCCAACCGAGTCAAATTCAAGCCGCGATTGATGCAGCAGCGGAGGCGAACTAATGAGTAATGTTATTAACGAGCAAGCAACTGGGCATGCGCATCACGACCATCATCATCCAGCTAAAGGTTTTAAGCGCTGGCTATACACTACCAACCATAAAGACATTGGTAGTTTATACCTGATTTTTTCTCTAACTATGTTTTTAATAGGTGGAGCCATGGCAATGGTGATCCGCGCTGAACTCTTTCAGCCTGGATTACAGCTAGTTGACCCGCACTTTTTTAACCAAATGACTACCGTACATGGTTTGATCATGGTGTTTGGTGCCGTTATGCCCGCATTTACTGGGCTTGCAAACTGGATGGTACCTATGATGATAGGCGCGCCTGATATGGCCTTACCACGTATGAATAACTGGAGCTTTTGGATATTGCCGTTTGCATTTTTAATCCTATTGGCTTCGTTACTTATGCCTGGTGGTGGTCCTGCGTTTGGTTGGACTTTTTACGCACCACTATCAACAACTTACAGTAACGATAACACTGCACTTTTTGTGTTTGCCGTACATATCATGGGTATCAGCTCAATTATGGGGGCGATTAACGTTATCGTGACTATCGTCAACTTAAGAGCGCCAGGTATGACGTGGATGAAGCTGCCGCTATTTGTTTGGACATGGTTAATCACTGCATTTTTGTTAATTGCTGTTATGCCTGTCCTAGCAGGGGCAGTCACTATGGTGTTGACCGATAAATACTTCGCAACCAGCTTTTTTGATGCAGCCGGTGGGGGCGACCCTGTGATGTTCCAGCACATTTTCTGGTTCTTCGGTCACCCCGAAGTGTACATCATGATTTTGCCGGCCTTTGGCATTATATCGACTATCGTACCGACCTTCTCGCGCAAAAAGCTATTTGGCTATGCGTCTATGGTGTATGCAACTTCATCGATTGCGCTGCTAAGTTTTATCGTTTGGGCACACCATATGTTTACCACAGGGATGCCTGTTGCAGGCGAGTTGTTTTTCATGTACGCCACCATGCTTATCTCGGTACCAACGGGCGTTAAAGTGTTTAACTGGGTGGCCACCATGTGGCGCGGTTCGATTAGCTTCGAAATTCCGATGATGTTTGCCATCGCCTTTATTGTGTTATTCACCTTAGGTGGTTTCTCTGGCTTGATGCTTGCGATTACACCGGCAGATTTTCAGTATCACGATACCTATTTTGTGGTGGCTCACTTCCATTATGTGCTTGTGACAGGGGCTGTGTTCTCAATTATGGCGGGAGCCTATTATTGGCTACCGAAATGGACCGGCAACATGTACAACGAAACGCTGGCGAAATGGCATTTTTGGTTATCGCTAATCAGTGTCAACGTGTTGTTCTTCCCTATGCACTTTGTTGGCCTTGCTGGTATGCCGCGTCGTATTCCTGACTATGCTCTGCAATTCGCTGACTTTAACGCCATTATCAGTATTGGTGGTTTTGCATTTGGCTTATCGCAACTGTTGTTTGTATTGGTGGTATTTAAATGTGCTCGAGGTGGCGAAAAGGCACCTGCCAAAGTATGGGATGGAGCTGAAGGTTTAGAGTGGGAAGTCGATTCTCCAGCGCCTTATCACACCTTTGAAACACCGCCGGAGATTAAGTAATGAACCATGCACCTTTGCTAAAAAAACTGCTGATTACATGCTTGCTCATGTTCGCATTTGCTTTTGCAATGGTGCCGCTTTACGACGTGTTTTGCGACGTTACAGGGTTGAATGGTAAGCCATCATTAGAAAAAGCGAGCGCGAGTGAATCAATAAATACACAGCGCCAAGTTGATGTCAGCTTTACCACTCACGCCCAAAGCGGCGCGCCATTTAAGGTGCAGTCTGAGCAATACAGCGTGGCGGTACAACCTGGTGCCATGCGTGAAGTTAAATTCTCAGCAAAGAACACCAGTAATGAAGACAAAGTCATGCAAGCAATTCCATCAGTATCACCGGGTAAAGCGGCAAAGTACTTACATAAAATCGCCTGTTTTTGCTTTGATCAGCAGCCAATGAAAGCCGGTGAAGAAATGGAATTTACCTTGTTGTTTTATGTTGATACTGAGTTACCCGACGATGTTGAGGAACTGACGTTGTCGTATACCGTGTTTGATATTAGCGGGCATGTTGTGGCTAAAAACGATTAAAAGCCGCCAAGCTAATTGCTAATTGGGAGCAAACAAAATGAATCAAAATTATGAAAAATACTATGTTCCAGCCGAGAGTCCTTGGCCAATAGTTGGTGCCATCGCGATGTTTTTAATTGCTGTTGGTGCTGGCTTAACTGTGATGCAAGTAAGTGGTGAGGGTAGTAGTGGCCAGTATGTCTTGTATCTAGGCATTGCCATATTAATTTATATGGTTTTTAGCTGGTTTAGAAACGTTATTGAAGAGTCTCATAAAGGACTTTACTCAGCACAAATGGACCGCTCATTCAGACAAGGTATGAGCTGGTTCATATTCTCTGAGGTTATGTTCTTTATGGCGTTTTTTGGCGCTCTTTTTTACGCACGTATGATTTCGGTGCCTTGGCTCGGTGGCGCTGGTAATAACGCTATGACCAATGAAGTGCTCTGGCCAACCTTTGAAGCAGTATGGCCGCTATTATCTACGCCAGCGGGCGAGACCACACAGGCTATGGGCTGGCAAGGTCTACCATTGATCAACACGCTTATTCTGCTTACCTCATCGGTCACAATTCACTTTGCTCATGTTGCGATAGAAAACAATAAGCGCGGCGCTCTAAAGGTATTTTTATCTTTAACCGTGCTATTAGGTGTGATTTTCCTTGGCTTACAAGTTTACGAGTATATGCATGCTTACCAAGACTTAGGTTTGACCTTAGATGCGGGCGTTTATGGGAATACCTTCTTCTTGTTAACTGGCTTTCACGGTATGCACGTGACATTAGGCACCATTATTTTATTTGTGGTGCTACTTAGAATTTTTAAAGGCCACTTCACGAGTGAAAAGCACTTTGCCTTTCAAGCTGCTGCTTGGTATTGGCACTTTGTTGATGTGGTGTGGTTGTGTTTATTTGTATTTGTGTACGTGCTGTAGCTTTGTGAAGCGGCGACGGGTTGGTGTGAATAAAGCCTAATTTCATTGCGGCAATGATGAGCACCAGCACAATACCTGAAAACAGCACTCGACGACCTAAGTAATGCGACATGGGTTTCGAGTGCTCTTTTGCTGACATCATCACAAACAGCGCTCTAAATAGGTTGAACAGAATATAAAGTAATAACAAAACAATAATGATTTTAATCATATTAGGTATTCCAAATGCAGTTAATTTTATGGCGTAAACAAAAGCTTAGCTCAATTATCGCAATTTGCGTTGTGATACTTGCAGTGCTTATTTGTATACGACTAAGCGTTTGGCAATACCAGCGAGGCGAGCAAAAACAGCAGCAACTAAGTCAGTTAGCCGTTTCGAAAGAGCAAGGCGTTTTGAGCTGGCAAGAACTGCAAAATTTACCTAGTGAGCTGAATAAAACGGGCCTGCAAGTCAAGGTCACTGGCGAGGTAAATAAACAACATTACTGGCTGCTTGATAATCAAATTTATCAGGGGCAAGTGGGCTATGACTTACTAGTAGCGATGACAATTGCAGATGAAAGCGTGCCTTTAATCGTTAACTTTGGTTGGCTAAAAGCTCCAACAAACCGTAGCCAGTTGCCAACCGTTGTGTGGCCAGAATCAACAAGCTTTACGGCTACTGTGCAATTGAAACAAGGCAACTTACAAGGCTTCACACTTGCCGATGAGATTGGTGCAGAGCAAGGCTGGCCTAAGCGTATTCAAGGCATCGACTTAGCAATTTTTAGTGCTCAATTAGCAAAGCCCTTACAAGGCTTTATTGGTTATCGCAATGAAGCAGATGGTATTGCAACCCCGCATTACCAGAGTGTCGTGATGGGGCCAGATAAACATTACGCCTATGCCGTGCAGTGGTTATTAATCGGCTTAGCGTGTGTTGTTATTGCTTATTTTGCGATGAGAAGGAGAGGTTATGAAAATAAACCCGCTTAGTTTATTCGTTTTATGCTGTTTTGTGCCGCTGGCACTTGCTTATGCAGCATTAAAGCTTGAGTGGTTACCGAGTGGTTCGAGTAATCATGGTGAGCTTTTAAGCGAAGAAGTTAAATTAGCTGATTGGCAACAAGGCGATCCTAAACAATGGACAATTGCGCTTAATTATCCAAAAGAGTGCAGTGAAGTTTGTGCAAACCAATTAGCCAGTCTAGATAACCTATATGTCGCTTTAGGTAAAAATCAGCAAAAAGTGGATGTGGCGGTACTGACAAATCAACAGCAGGTATCGGCAAGTTGGCGTCAATTAGCAGTAAGTCCTGCGCTCAAAGCGGGAGACTTATACTTGGTTGATCACATGGGCTTAGTGGTTTTGCATTACCCCTACACGGCTGAGCCAGAACAAAACAGACTGATTCAAAAAGGCTTACTTAAAGACTTAAAGAAACTACTTAACTATGCGCGTTCAAGTTAAACCTCATTAAGGGGATAAAGATGTATAAAAATTATAAATATTTAGTCTTAATTACGGTTTTCTTCTCTATCTTAGTTGTTGGGCTTGGTGCTTATACACGGCTGAGTGATGCTGGGCTTGGCTGTCCTGACTGGCCTGGGTGCTATGGATTTTTAACTGTGCCAAAACATGAAACTGCTCTGTTACATGTTGAACAAAACTACCCTGATATGATGTTTGAAGCAGCAAAAGCATGGAAAGAAATGATCCATCGCTATTTTGCCGGTGCCCTTGGTTTACTTATTTTAGCCTTGTTTGTTTTTGCCTGGTTAAAACGCCAATATCCAAATACGCCGGTTAAACTGCCATTAGCACTATTATTATTGGTGGTATTCCAAGCCGTATTGGGTATGTGGACTGTCACTATGAACCTACAGCCTTTGGTTGTTATGGGGCATTTGCTCGGCGGTTTTAGTATCTTGTCGTTGCTGTTTTTATTGTATCTACGTTTAAAGACCGACCCTGTTGCTAGCAGTGATAGCGGCGCAAAGCCATATTACCGGTTAGCGCTGGTGGGCTTGGTGGTGCTAATACTGCAAATTGCATTAGGTGGCTGGCTTGCAGCAAATTACGCCGCTCCGCATTGTAATGGCTTACCGCTGTGTAGCTACGGACAACCGTTTTCTTTGAAGAGTGTGTTTCAGCTACCGCTTGAGCACAGCACCTATGAATATGGTGTGTTATCTCAGCAGGCGCGTATGTCTATTCATCTGCTACACCGTATTTGGGCGCTGGTTACTTGTGTGGTGTTAGCGCTGATCATGTGGCGCATATATTCACGCTGTTACTCTCGAAAAATTAAGCACTGCACAGTCACTGTATTAATCGCTTTGTTGTGCCAAATCTGTTTAGGCCTAGCTGTTGTGCACTGGCACTTCCCATTAAGTGTAGCGCTTGCGCACAACCTAATGGCCGCATTGTTACTGCTTAGCATGGTAAGACTATGCTTCCACTTAAAAATAAGAACCTAGGAGGCTGTGATGGCATTATTACTAAGCTCAGAAAAATCATTATTTATTCAAAGCTCAGAGTTACTTAAAGATTACTTAGCTATCAGTAAATTTAAAGTAGTTGCCATGCTTGTACTAACTGCTTGGGTTGGTTTGGCATTGGCTCCCGATGTTGGGCGAGGGGTATTTGTGCAGCTTGCAAGTTTGCTAGGTATTGGCTTGCTGTCGGCTGCTGCTGCCGTGATCAATCATGTTGTTGATAGTGAAATCGACAGCAAAATGGCACGTACACGTCATCGTCCTGTGGCAAAAGGTCGGCTCAGTAAACAACATGCTTTGAGCTTTGCTGCAACTATAGGAATACTAGGTTTTGTTATGCTTATGGTATGGGCGAATACGCTCACCGCCATTCTTACTTTGTTTGCGCTTGTCGGCTATGCCTTTATTTACACCTCGTTTTTAAAGCGTGCCACACCGCAAAATATTGTTATTGGTGGTTTGGCAGGTGCTATGCCGCCGTTGCTGGGGTGGGTATCTGAAACAGGCCATATGGCTGCAGCTCCTTGGCTGTTAGTGATGATTATATTTACTTGGACTCCCCCGCATTTTTGGGCCTTGGCGATTGCACGTAAAAGTGATTACGAGCGGGCAAAAATTCCTATGTTGCCTGTTACTCACGGTATCGAATTTTGTAAAACTTGCGTTGTTGGCTACAGCATTTTGCTTGCTTTGGTATGTGTGCTGCCTTATTTAATTGGCATGTCAGGGCTAATTTACTTATTAGGTGCAAGCGTTTTAAACGCGATATTCATTTATAAAGCGTTAAAACTAAAAATTGCCCCAAAAGATGATACAGCAATGGACTTATTTCGTTTTTCAATCGTGCATTTAATGCTACTCTTTATCGCCTTATTCATTGATAAATGGTTAGTTTTATGACGCGAATCGTCGCTTTTTTATGTTTCAGTGCGGTATTGTTTGTAACCGGTTGTGGTAAAAACAACAGCGCACCTGAAGTCGAAGCACTGGTTTATGAGCAGGCAAAGCCGATTAGTCCGTTTTTATTAACCGATCAACATGGTGCGCCCGCTGATAACAGTCAGTTTATGGGGCATTGGAATTTGGTCTTTTTAGGCTATACCAGTTGCCCTGATATATGTCCAATGACACTGGCGAAGTTAACTGCAGTGCAAAAGCAGCTAAGCCAAGATTACAAAGTGCAGGTATGGTTTGTTGCCGTAGATCCAAAACGTGATACAACCGAAAAGCGCAAAGCCTACATTGATTACTTTAATCCTGATTTTCTTGCAGTATCAGGTCCGCACAAGCAACTTTTTCCATTTGTTAGAGAGCTTGGCTTAATTTACGCAATTAACGATAGTGATGAGCAAGAGTATGCCGTTGATCATAGCGCGTCGGTAGTGATGGTTGATGGCGATGGCTCGGTACGTGCGATTTTTAAGCCTGAATTTAAACAAGGCAGCGTGCCATTAATAAACGCCACAACTTTGACTGAAGAGTTCAAAAAAATAGCAGATTATTACGCAAAGTAAACTTTCTTGGTTAAGGGAGTCATTTTCCGCAAAAGAAAAGCTTCCTTTTTTGATATAAATGTCTAAGCTACTAAAAAATTTTACTATTTTTTGATTCAAATTATGGCATTTTTATTTAGTCAGTCTAAGCTTTTGTTATGAATTGTTTAAAGCAGGGAAGGTATAAGTAATGTTAAAGCTCCCTACAGAATTAGCTATTAGTCAGGTCGAAACACTCCATCAAGATTTGCTCCAAGAGTTGTCAGCAAATGATGATATCTGTTTGGATATCAGTGAAGTGACCCGTGCTGACACAGCATCAATTCAGCTTTTATGTGCATTACAGAAGCATTTGCTTTCGGTGCAACACAAAATTATTTGGGTTGGCGAGAGTAAGCCGTTGCAACAGGCAATTAATAGTTTGGGCTTAAGCCATTATCTTGTGCTTGAGAATGCCAATTAAGAGGTTTTTATGAAAAGAATTTTAGCAGTAGACGATTCTGCATCTATGCGCCAAATGGTTGGTTTTACGCTTAAAAAAGCTGGCTTTGATGTGACAGAAGCGAAAGACGGCAGCGAAGCTTTAAATATCGCAAAACAACAAGGCTTTGATGCTGTTATTTCTGATGTGAATATGCCGGTAATGGATGGTATTACCCTTATTCGTGAATTACGTAGCTTACCTAATTATAAGTTCACACCTTTACTGATGCTGACCACAGAGTCGGGTCTTGATAAAAAGTCTGAAGGTAAAGCTGCTGGTGCAACTGGTTGGATTGTTAAGCCATTTAATCCTGAGCAATTGTTAGCGGTATTGAAAAAAGTGATTCGCTAATAATAGGAGCGGGGCATGAGTATAGATCTAAGCCAATTTTTTGAAGTATTCTTCGAAGAAAGCTTCGAAGGGCTCGACGCTATGGAGGCTGAGTTATTAAACTTAGTGCCTGGCGAAGAAGACTTAGAGACCATAAATACAATTTTTCGCGCTGCGCATTCAATAAAAGGAGGCAGCGGTACTTTTGGTTTTAGTGCTGTTGCAGACTTTACTCATGTTCTCGAAACGCTGTTAGATCAAATTCGTGAAGGTTCACGAGATCTTACTGCTGAGCATGTTAATTTACTTTTAAAATCAGTTGACTGTTTACGGGCTTTACTCAGAACTTTACAAGCTGAGCAGCAGCCAGATCTAACTGAAGCTGATGAATTGCGTATTAAGTTTGAAGAAATTCTTGGTATGCGTGCTGCAAGTAAAGAGACTGAGCAAGCGCCAGAAGCTGTTAGCGAAAGCAGCTTTAATACCTATCAAATCGATTTCAAACCACATCATCATTTATTTAAAACCGGTAATGAACCACTGTACATGATCAGTGAATTAGCGGAATTGGGTGAGCTTGAAACACAAGCCTTTCAAGATGATGTGCCAGATATTACGAACCTTGCCCCTGAAGATTGCTTTCTGTCGTGGCGCTTTTTCTTAACCACAGATAAAGAACAAAGCTGCATCGAAGAAATTTTCGAATGGGTTGAAGATGATGCTGATATCACCATCACACTATGCGGTGGCTTGTTTGGTGATGAAGAGATAACAGCAGCTGAGACTGTTACTGAAGATGTAGCGCCAGCGCAAGAGGTTGAGCCTGCAGCAGTTAAACCAGCTACAGATCCTAAAAAGCCAGCGCCAGTTAAAGCAACTACAGCCAATGCAGAATCAACCTCAATTAGGGTTGGTATCGACAAAGTTGATTCATTGATCAACATGGTGGGTGAATTAGTGATTACCCAAGCGATGTTAAGTCAATTGGGTGAGCAAGAGATCACTGAAGCAACTATAGCCTCATTACAAGAGGGCTTAGCACAACTGGCACATAATACCCGTGACTTACAAGAAAATGTCATGCGTATTCGCATGTTACCAATAAGTTTTGTGTTTAGTCGCTTTCCTCGCTTAGTACGCGATATCTCGCAAAAGCTTGATAAACAAGTTGAGCTTAAATTACTTGGTGAACAAACCGAACTAGATAAAACGGTGATGGAGAAACTTTCTGACCCCATGGTGCATCTAGTGAGAAACTCCCTAGATCATGGTTTAGAAACCGTTGATAAACGTGTTGCAGCGGGTAAAGACCCTGTTGGTACTGTTACGCTCAATGCGTTTCATCAAGGCGGTAATATCGTTATCGAAATTATGGATGATGGTCAGGGCCTTAATACCACTAAAATTCGTGAAAAGGCGATTAAAAACGGCCTAATTTCAGAAACTGATGAGTTGTCTGATAACGAAATCAACGAGCTTATTTTCTTACCAGGATTTTCTACAGCCGATCAAGTCAGCGACTTATCAGGTCGTGGCGTTGGTATGGATGTAGTAAGGCGCAATATTGAAGCGCTCAGCGGCTCTGTTGAAGTGGCTTCTGCACCGGGAGTGGGTTCGACATTTACAATTCGCCTACCGCTAACGCTGGCTATTTTAGATGGGCAGTTAGTCCGGATTGCTGAACATACTTATATTATCCCACTGATTTCGATTATTGAGTCATTGCAAATCGATATTAGTAAAGTGAGTCGGGTAGGCAAAGACTTAGATGTGCTGCGCTTACGTGACGAATATATTCCAATCTTAAGGCTTTATAACATTTTCAATCATAAAGGGGCGATTGAAACGCTTGATAAAACCTTGTTGGTTGTCGTTGAGAGTGACAACCAAAAAGTAGGTTTATTGGTTGATGACTTATTGTCGCAACAGCAAGTGGTGATCAAAAGCTTAGAGGCCAATTATCAAAAAGTTGATGGTGTCTCAGGGGCGACAATTCTAGGGGATGGTCGTGTTTCTTTGATTGTTGATATTAGTGGTTTGATTAAATTATCTGGGCTTAGAAAGCCTGGGAGCCAAGAATTGATTATTGAATCAAAAGCGAATTTGGAGGCGTCATGATTGCACAGCACGACGACCTGCATAACAAGCTAAACCTTGAACAAGATCAAGATGTAAAACAGTTTTTAACCTTCTTCATGGCTGAAGAAGAGTATGGTGTTGATATTTTAACGGTGCAAGAAATTCGCAGTTGGGAAGAAATTACGGTGATCCCTAACTCACCGGATTTCGTCAAAGGGGTTATCAACCTGCGTGGCACCATAGTACCGATTATTGATTTAAGGCTTCGTTTTGGTATTTCAGCCATCGAATACGGGCCGTTAACCGTTGTAATTGTTCTAAAAGTACAGCTTGAAAATACATGTAAAATTATGGGCATCGCCGTTGATGCCGTCTCGGATGTCTATAGCATTGCTGAGCATGAAGCGAAGGCAGTGCCACATTTGTCTGACTCAGACAACGCGCAATTTGTTGCGGGTTTAGTCAATGTGGGTGAGAAAATGGTCGCATTACTTGACCTACAAAAAACAATGGACATTTAACTGGGTAGATTAACAAGAAGGTGAAGGGTATGGGATGGTTTAGCAGTCCTAAAAATGTTGAGTCGGAAAATGATTTAGTTATTGCGGCACTTAGAAAGTCGCAAGCGATGATAGAGTTTCAACCGTCGGGGCAGATCATAACTGCCAATGCTAATTTCTTAAACACCATGGGTTACCGACTCGAAGAAATCCAAGGGCAACACCACTCTATGTTTGTTGCTGAAAAAGAGTCGCAAAGCCCAGAATATCAACAGTTTTGGCAGCGATTACGCAGCGGTGAGTTTTTCACTGATGAATTTAAGCGTGTCGGTAAAAATGGCAAACAAGTTTGGATCCAAGGCACCTATAACCCAATTATTGACAGCAATGGTAATGTCACTAAAGTCATCAAATTTGCTACAGACATCACACCGCAAAAAGAACTTGAACGTCAGTCAAAACGTGATGCTGACTTATCAAATGCACTGCGTGTTTGCCAAGCTAATGTGATGATTGCCGATAACGATCTAAAAATTATCTTTGTTAATGAGCAAGTAAAGCAAATGCTGCAAGCTCGCGAATCAACGTTACAAACTGTGCTACCGAGCTTTTCAGTTGCTAACCTAGTTGGAACCTGCGTTGATGATTTTCATAAACAACCGTCACATCAACGTGAGCTGCTAAAAACCCTATCTGAACCATACAAAACCACATTACGTTTGGCGGGGCTTATTTTTAGCTTGATTGCGACACCTTGGGTAAGCGCTTCGGGTAAGCGTTTAGGGACTATTGTTGAGTGGCAAGATATTACTGATAGCGTAAATAAAGCTGAAGCGGAAAAGCGTGCAGCAGAAGAAAATCTTCGTGTCCGACGCGCGTTAGACCGTGTGGCAACCAATACCATGATTGCAGATTCTGGTAACAACATCATTTACATGAACGAAGCCGTTCTGAACATGATGAAAATTGCTGAAAGTGATTTACGTAAAGACTTACCTAATTTCAATAGTAATAATCTAGTGGGTCAAAATATTGATGTGTTCCATAAGAATCCAGCACATCAACGTAACATGCTTGCTAAGTTAAGTGATACTTACAGCACTGAAATTCAAGTCGGCGGCCGTACTTTTGGTTTGGTCGCAAACCCTATTTTCACGCCAGAAAACGAACGTATTGGTACGGTTGTTGAGTGGGAAGACAGAACTGCTGAAGTCGCTATTGAAAAAGAAATTGCGGGTCTGGTTGCTGCTGCGGGGAGTGGTGACTTAGAAGCCCGTGTTGAAGAAGCGGGTAAACAAGGTTTCTTCTTACGTCTAGCGCAGGGCTTAAATAGCCTAGTTAGTATTGTTGATGATGCAGTAAAAGACACAGGCAATATGCTTGATGCTATGGCGAACGGTGACTTATCAAAACGTATTGAGCAAGACTACCAAGGTTCATTCGATAAGCTAAAACGTGATGCAAATGCCACAGCTGATAAGCTTACTGAAGTGATTAATCGCATTAATACTTCGGCAACGCTGGTTGCTAGTGGTGCAGAAGAAATCTCGCAAGGTAATGCTGATTTAAGTCAACGTACTGAAGAGCAGGCTTCATCACTTGAAGAAACAGCATCAAGCATGGAAGAGATGACCAGTACGGTTCGTCAAAATGCTGATAATGCTAAAGAAGTAAATGAACTTGCTGAAGAAACACGTACTAAAGCACAAAAAGGTGGTGAAGTTGTAAATCGTGCTGTAATCAGTATGTCAGCAATTAATGAATCAAGTAAGAAGATTGCAGACATCATCAGTGTCATTGATGAAATTGCTTTCCAAACAAATCTACTTGCGCTTAATGCCGCTGTCGAAGCAGCACGAGCAGGTGAGCAAGGCCGTGGTTTCGCGGTTGTTGCTGGTGAGGTTCGTAACTTAGCGCAACGTTCAGCTGCTGCTGCAAAAGAAATCAAAGAATTGATCCGAGACAGTGTTGGAAAAGTTGAAGATGGTACATTACTAGTTAATGAATCGGGTTCAACATTACAAGAAATTGTTACGGCGGTGCAAAGAGTTACAGCAATGATTTCTGATATTGCCCAAGCTTCTGAAGAGCAAAGCTCTGGTATTGAGCAGGTCAATAAAGCCATTGCCCAAATGGATGAAATGACCCAGCAAAATGCAGCATTAGTTGAAGAAGCCTCTGCCGCGGGTGAATCAATGGCAGAGCAAGCGAATGATATGCGCCGCTTGTTAAACTTCTTCTCGTTATCGAATAACGAGATGGATATTACAAGCCGTGCAAGTTCAGCGCCTGCAGCTAAACAGCCAAGCTCACCAGTGCGTTCGGCACCTAAAGGTAATAACTTTGTTGACCCTAGTGATGAGTGGGAAGAGTTTTAAAACTCTTCCCAATTAAATTCTAACTAGTTAATTGCATCTAATGTTACAGCTGCAGGGTCAAGCACATGAAAGAGTTTTTACTAACGGATAGTGACTTTAAAGCTATTTCGTCACAAGTGTACGATGCTTGCGGCATTGTTTTAGCTGAGCATAAGCGCGAGATGGTTTACTCGCGCTTAGCAAGGCGTATTCGCCAACATAAGCTTAAGAACTTTAAAGAATATTTAGACTTTCTTGAAGAGAATAAAGAACAAGAGTTTAGTGAGTTTATTAATGCTATAACTACTAATCTGACTTCTTTCTTTCGTGAGCCACATCACTTTAGTTATCTAAAAAATACCATAGTCCCCAAACTGCTGATTAGTAATGCTAAACAAAAGCGTGTAAGGGTGTGGTCTGCTGGCTGCTCGACCGGCGAAGAGCCTTATACCATTGCTATGACCTTAAGCAGTCTATTTCCATCTGATTGGGATGTGAAAATCCTAGCTACTGACTTAGACTCAAATGTGCTCGCTAAAGCACAGGCTGGCACCTATACCGCTGCCAATGTGAATGGTTTAGACAAAAGCCAACTTAAGCGCTGGTTTCTAAAAAGCCATGACGGTCAGTTATATAAAGTAAAACCCGAACTACAAAAGAATATTTTCTTTAAACGTCTAAACTTATTACAGAGCTGGCCTATGAAAGGGCCGTTTGATGTTATTTTTTGTCGCAATGTAGTTATCTACTTCGATAAGCCGACGAAAGATACTCTATTTAAACGTTATTACGATTTGTTGACCAATTCAGGTCATTTATTCTTGGGGCATTCCGAAACACTGGGTAAGGACCACAAAGAGTTTAAGAATTTAGGCCAAACTATCTATCAAAAAGGTGGTCTATGAGTAGTCATTTTAAACCTGTATTGTCTGGTTTTGAGCACGTTAAACGGTTTTGGGATGGCAAGCGCCATAAAGTGGTTGCTAAAGTATTACCAGGCGAATTTTATGTGTCTAAGTCTGATGAATTGATCACAACTGTGTTAGGGTCGTGTATTGCTGCATGTATTTACGATGAAGGCTTAGGTATTGGTGGTATGAATCATTTTATGCTGCCGGCGGAAAAAGGCGTTGATCCGAGTAACGCACACAGTCTTAATTGCCGTTATGGTAACTGGGCAATGGAATACTTGATCAATGAAATCCTAAAAAATGGTGCTTCTAGACGCAACCTCAAAGTAAAGCTGTTTGGCGGCGGGAAAATAATCCGCTCAATGACAGATATTGGTGTTGGCAACATTCGTTTTGCAAATGCCTATGTACTTGAGGAAGGTTTAGATTTAGTATCCCATGATGTTGGCGGGCCTTGGCCACGTAAGGTGATGTTTGATCCACAAACAGGCAAGGCGCAGGTTAAGAAAATGCGTGAATTGCATTCTGATAAGCTTGAAAAACGTGAAATTAAATACTTACACGATATTGAGCAGCAAGATGCAGAAACGGATATTGAATTATTTTAGGAGAGCAAATGATCAAAGTACTCATAGTTGATGATTCTGCTTTGATCCGTGGTTTACTCAAGGAAGTGCTCGAGCAAGCGCAAGACATTCAGGTCGTTGGCGCGGCAGAAGACCCTTATCAAGCCCGAGATTTAATTAAGCGCCTTAATCCCGATGTCTTAACGCTTGATATCGAAATGCCGAAAATGGATGGGTTAAGTTTTTTAAAAAACTTGATGCGCCTTCGTCCTATGCCAGTTGTGATGATTTCTACACTGACTCAAAAAGGCTCACCAATCACACTGGAAGCCCTCGAAATTGGTGCTGTTGACTTTATTGCTAAGCCAACAATCAATGTCACTGAAAATCTGCAGCGTTATGCCCATTTATTACATCAAAAAGTGCGTACTGCAGCTGGCGCTAGAGTGCGAGCTTTTAAAGAAACAAAAGTTGAAGACGACAGCTCTTTAACAGCATTGCAATTTAAGGCAAACAGCGTGCTTGCAATTGGCGCTTCAACAGGCGGCACAGAAGCAATTAAAGAAGTGCTCGTGCGTATGCCAGAAAGCTGCCCACCGATTGTTATTACACAGCATATCCCTCCAGTATTTAGTACCTCGTTTGCAATGCGCATGGATAGAACGTGTAAAATCAACGTTAAAGAAGCTGAGCATGGCGATAAGCTACAATCAGGCTGGGCGTATATTGCACCGGGCGATCAGCATTTGAGTGTAGTAAAAAAAGCAGGCGGCTTGTTTTGTCAGCTTGATTCAAGTGAGCTGGTTAATCGCCATCGTCCAGCGGTTGATGTGCTATTTAACTCCTTAGTCGTGGCTTGCCCTAAAGCGACGGTAGCTGCGTTATTGACCGGTATGGGCAGCGATGGCGCAAAAGGCATGCTTGCATTAAATCAAGCTGGGGCTTACACCATAGCACAGGATGAATTGTCGTCAGTGGTATGGGGCATGCCTAAAGCCGCAGTAGAGCTTAATGCGGCTAATGAAGTGGTTCGCCTTGATAAGGTTGCAGCGCAAATGCTAAAACAAGCTGCTAAGGTACAATAACCCAAGGTTGAGAGAACCAGTAGTAACTGCCTTTTTTCGCGATAGAAGGGGCTGTGCAGTTAAAGCGAGAGCGGCCTTTTTTCAGTTTTTCAGGTGAGGTGATCTTCACCGTATCTTTACTAAGCCAAGTTAAGTCTGCTTGGCCAATCCCAGAGACATAACAAGCAAACTGACTTTTATGAAAGTCCTGCATATCAAATTGAATGCTTATACTTGGTGGGTTTTCGTTTGTAACGCTATCTGAATAGCTGAGCTGTTTGATTGCGAATGCTTGAGAGTCGAGTTTAGTGGCAAGCGTATCAAGCTTTGAATAAAAGCCCGATGCCGGAAAGCGTGGTAATCGGGTAAAGTCAGAATGGATACCTACAGCACCCGAATGTTGACCTATACCAACAAAGCCTAGCGATTTTACTAATTGTTGCAATGAATTATTAAATTCACCATAAGGGTAAGCAAGGTATTTAAAATCGTGGCCAATTTCTTCTTTAATGCGTTGCTGGGCAGATAAAATATCTTTTTTAGTACGTGCAAGCCATGCTTCTTCACTCTCGCCAGGCTGTTTGCGATGCAAGTAATTATGAACTTGTGTGTGGTTACTGATTAAGGCGCCTTTATTAGATAGCTCCTTTAACTGCTGCCATGTCATTACATAGCTTTTGCCTTCATCAATTAGTTTGGGATTTACGAAAATAGTATACGGATAGCCAAACTTCTCTAAGATAGGCGCTGCTTCTTCATAGTTATTTTTGTAGCCATCGTCGAAGGTAATCGCGACAGTTTTATCTGTTAGCGGTTGGCCTGTTTGTAACGAGGTGATGAGTTCATCTAGTGGAATAACGTTGAAGTTATTATCTTTTAAATATTGCATATGCTCAGTGAATGTTTCGCTACTGACACTGGTTACCGCAGGAAGGCTTTCACTGACGTGGTGATACTGTAGAATGACTGCGCCATGGGCACGCAAAGATAAACCTAACAGGACTGCAATTACTAAATGAAACATTTTCTTAAACGTCATAAGGCACACCATAAAAGTTTACTGTTATTAGCCGGTCCGATGATTTTATCAAATATTACCGTGCCAATGTTAGGTTTAGTTGATACAGCTGTAATCGGCCACTTAGGAAGCGCTCACTATTTAGCTGGTATAGCGCTTGGCTCAGCAGTTATCTCGTTATTATTTTGGCTAGCAGGCTTTTTGCGCATGAGCACCACAGGATTAGTTGCACAGGCCTATGGTAAAAGCGATCACACCTTACTTGCTGAGCTATTAAAGCGCAGCTTGTTACTAGCAACAGCAGTTGCGCTGTTATTAATAGCGCTGAGTATACCTATTCAATCCTTAATGGCATATTTATCAAATGCTAATGAAGCTGTTTTAGAACAAGCAAATAGCTATTTTTCGATTCGTATTTTTAGTGCACCCGCTGCTTTGTGTAACTTGGTTTTACTTGGTTGGATGCTAGGTGTTCATTATGGCCGCGGGCCATTCTATTTATTACTTATCACCAATATAACCAATATTGTGCTTGATATTTATTTTGTGGTGTTTCTTGATTGGGGTGTGGCTGGAGCTGCGTGGGCATCTTTAATCGCTGATTATATCGCCCTTGCTTTTGCACTGATGTTAGTTGTACAGCTCGCTAAAAAGCAAGGTGTTAACCTTGCCGTGAAAGCCTGGTTAAGTGTTGCTAAGTTACTTGATTTAGTAAGCTTAAATCGCGATATTTTTATTCGCTCATTAGCACTCCAGCTATGTTTTAGCTTTATGACTTTTTATGGCGCACGTATCGGAGAAACAACCTTAGCGGCTAATGCCGTGTTACTAAACTTTTTAATGTTGGTGAGCTTTGCGCTTGATGGTATTGCTTATGCGAGTGAGGCAAAGGTCGGTAAAGCGAAAGGTGAGCACAGCGCTAAGCAGATTAAGTTATGGGTTAATTTGAGCTTGTTTTGGGGTGGGTTATTTGCGGTGTTTTATAGCCTTATATTTTTATTATTTGGCGAGGCAATTATTCGCTTACTTACCGATGTGCCCGAAGTTATCAGCCTTGCAACGGTTTATCTTCCTTGGG
Organism: Pseudoalteromonas shioyasakiensis; assembly: GCF_022398475.1. Taxonomy (GTDB): domain Bacteria; phylum Pseudomonadota; class Gammaproteobacteria; order Enterobacterales; family Alteromonadaceae; genus Pseudoalteromonas. The sequence goes on from NZ_JAKEVM010000003.1 coordinate 79,645, forward strand.
TGATTATATTGCCTATCGCGGCGATGGGCTGCTTTTTATTTGATGGCGTATTTGTCGGTTTAACCCGTGCTAAAGACATGCGTAATACTATGCTATTTAGTGCTCTAGTGGGCTTTTTTGGACTGTTTTGGGTAGTGAGTAGCTGGCAAAATCATGGTTTATGGTTTGCGATGACCAGCTTTATGCTAATGCGGGGGTTAACGTTGTGGTTTCGCTACCGTAAAATTATCAATAATCAGCAATTATTAGATTAAATTACTTCCACAAATCAGGGTCGTGATTTTTGGGAGACGAGCGCTCTAAAACTTGCGCAAAACGGTTGGCAAAAATACCTAAGTAGCCCCAACCAGCAAAGAATAAAGCCACTGCTAGTATGGCTAGGCCAATTAATTGAAACAGTGCGGGTCCATAGTAACCTATGGCAATAAAAATCACGGCTAGCACAAACAGTGCTAGGCCGCGAAGAAAGCGTTTTAAGCTTAACTTGGGGTCGCTGCCTAAGCGAAATACCCATTTTTTAAGCATGCTTAATATACCGGTTAGTAGTAAGAGTGCTCACCAGATTGGTGATCAGTAATGTCTCTTACACCGTTGATTTCGTCAAACTTGGCGATCATTTCTTTCTCGATGCCTTCTTTTAGTGTGACGTCAATCATTGAACAACCGTTACAGCCACCGCCAAATTGTAGTACCGCGATACCGTCAGCAGTAATTTCTACTAGGCTAACTTGGCCGCCGTGGTTAGCGAGCTGTGGATTCACTTCGGTTTCAAGCATGTGTTGAACACGTTCTTGCAGTGATGCATCGTCGCTAAGTTTACGTGCTTTCGCATTTGGCGCTTTAAGCGTTAACTGAGTACCCATTTTGTCAGTTACAAAATCGATTTCAGCTTCTTCTAAGAAAGGGGCGCTTTCTGCATCAACAACGGCATCAAAACCATTGAATGGTAGACGAATATCAGTCGCTTCAACGGCGTCTTCTGGGCAGTAAGAAACACCACACTCAGCCTGCGAAGTACCTGGGTTTACTACAAACACACGAATGTTTGTTTGTTCAGCTTGGTCTGCTAAAAGTTTAGCAAAATGAGATTGTGCAGATTCAGAAATAGAGATCATAAAACGGACTATACTTGACTAAATTACTCGGATACTGTGTATCATACTCCGCTCATCGTGTTGTCGCCAGTGTTGAGCGTAAAAAGTTGCATCTATTTTATCGAATGGTAGCGTTAAAACATCAAATAATTACGGGTGCTATCTATGCGTTTCATAATAACAATATTAACCATGCTAGTGAGCGTTAGCGCATTAGCAAAACCTCTTTCTTATTACTTTGAACAAGATGTGAAATTCGACCCAAGTATTCCAACTCCTGAACAGGTGTTAGGTTACGAAGTGGGTGAGTGGCATGTGCGTCACGATCAACTTGTGCAATATATGCAAATTCTTGCTGAAAAAAGTGACCGAATGAGTTTTAAAGTAATCGGTCGCACTCATGAGCAGCGTCCACTGGTGATGCTAACAATTACAGCGTCCGACAAACTTGGCCAAGTTGAGCAAATCCGCAAGGCGCATTTAGCTCGCCTAAATGGTGGGGCAAGTGACTCAAGCAAGCAGCCAGCGGTTGTTTGGATGGGTTACAGTGTTCACGGTAATGAATCATCAGGCAGCAATGCATCGTTACTTGTTGCGTATTACCTTGCAGCTGCGCAGGGTCCAGAAATCGATGCATTACTTAACAACACGGTTATTTTACTCGACCCATCATTAAACCCTGATGGCTTAGCGCGTTTTGCAAATTGGGCAAACAGCAACCGTGGCATGAAGTTATCATCAGATCCACAAACTCGCGAGCATATCGAAAGTTGGCCAAGTAGCCGTACTAACCATTACTTGTTTGATTTAAACCGTGACTGGTTGTTACTGCAACACCCTGAATCACGTGCACGTATTGCACAGTTTCACCAATGGAAGCCGAATATCCTAACTGACTTCCATGAGATGGGCCCAAACAGCACTTACTTTTTCCAACCAGGGATCCCAACTCGTAAGCACCCAATCACGCCAGAAGAAAATGTCACGCTGACTAAAGCCATTGCAAACTATCATGCAAAGACACTTGATGAGCACAATGCACTTTACTTCACTGAAGAAAGCTTTGATGACTTTTACTATGGGAAAGGCTCAACTTACCCAGACGTAAATGGCGGTGTAGGCATCTTATTTGAACAAGCGAGCTCGCGTGGTCACTTACAAGAAACTATTAACGGCCCGTTAAGCTTCCCGTTTACGATTAAAAATCAGTTATTAACTAGCTTATCGACGTTCCAAGCGGCGATTGATAACCGTACAGACTTACTTGATTATCAAGCAAAATTTTACAACAAAGCAGTTGATCTTGCTGGTGATGAAGACTTTAAAGGGTATGTAGTTAAAGGCGGCGCTGATCAAAGTCGCATGCAATACTTCCTTGATTTACTTAGACAACATCAAGTCAATGCGTACATGTTAGAAGAGCCGTTAAAAGTAAACGGTCAAAGCTTTTCTGAGCAGAGCTATTATGTACCATTAGCACAGCCACAATTTCGTTTAATTAAAGCGATTTTCAGTGAGCAACAGCGTTTTGTTGATAATACGTTTTATGATGTATCTGGCTGGACACTTGCTCATGCCTTTAATTTAGAATTTGCAAAGGTAAGCAGCAACTGGGGCTTAAATGTGGCAAAAATGCCTTGGCAGCAAAGTGTTAAGTCAAGCTTTGCAGCATTACCGCAAAGCTATGCCTATGCATTTAAATGGGATGATTACCTAGCGCCAAAAATGCTTAATAGCTTGCTTGAACAAGGTGTGAAAGCACGCGTGGCATTAAGCCCACTTACAGCAAAAACGTCATCAGGTGAAATAGCTTTTGAACCAGGTAGTATTCTTGTTCCTGCTGGTCTGCAAACTGATAGCAACTGGGTTAGTTATTTAAACCAAGCACAGAATGAGTTTGGCATTGAAATTACGCCAATTAGTTCGGGCTTAACGGTTAAAGGTGCTGATTTAGGTTCTCGTGCAATGGCGGTTGTGAAAGCACCTAAAGTATTACTCGTGGGTGGTCAAGGAACTAGCCAGTATGAGCTTGGTGAAGTGTGGTATTACTTAGATCGTTTTGTTGGCACCGCGCCAAGCATTATCGAAATGGAGCGCTTAGGTAACATCGACCTTGAGAACTACAGCCATATTATTTTAGCGCACGGAAATTTCAATCGCCTTGATGATGCGACTAAAGTGGCTATTAAGTCGTGGGTTCGTAAAGGCGGTGTTATTTGGGGTCACAAAGGTGGTGCTAAGTTCTTAGCTGATCAGCAGCTACTAAAAGCAAACTACTTATCTCGTCGCGATGTAGCCAGTGCCTTTGATACAACAGGACTTACTTATGCTGATAAAGATGACTTAGCTGGTCGTCAGCGTATTGCCGGTGCAATTTTTAATACCTCTGTGGATTTATCTCATCCACTTACGTATTCGCTGAACCGTAATACATTACCAGTATTTAAGAATAGCACTTGGCTACTTGAGAAATCAGGCTCACCTTTTGTTAATGTGCTTACTTACACAGATAAGCCGCTTTTAGCTGGCTTTACTGATGACGTAAATGTAGAGCAAGTAGCGGGCGCGGCAGGGCTCATTGCGCATTCATATGGCAAAGGCAGTGTGATAGGCATGACAGATAACCCAGTATTCCGTGGTTACTGGTACGGCACGAGTCGATTACTAAGCAATGCCTTATTTTTTGGTAATGCCTTTCATGCCTCTGGTGATAAATAATCACACTTAATCATAATGCAGGTTGCCTAACCCTGTTAGGCAAGTGAGCATAGCCCATACCTGCTTTGCCCCTGCATTTTTTATGGCTTCTGTCGCAGCATTTATGGTTGCGCCAGAGGTCATCACATCATCAATAATTGCCACGGTTTTTCCTGTTAAATCTTGGTGACAAAAAAACGCATTTTGTAGATTTTTAACTCTTTTCGCTTTACTTAACTGTGATTGCGCTTTGGTTGCTTTTTGCTTGTAAAGAGCCGTGCTAACAGTACATTGTTGGTTTTTCAAAACAGGCAGCCAAGTTTGGCTTACCTGATTAAAGCCGCGTGCCAAAAAGCGCTGATTATGCAGAGGCAGCACAATAAAAAGATCGGGCCAATTTGTATTAACTTGACGAGCTAATTGCAGCTGTTTCTCTACTACTTGTTGTAGTGCCACACGAAAATATTGCTGGTCATTAAATTTCAATTGCTTGAGCCAAAGCTTAAAAGGTGCTTGATACCAAGCACAGGCAATTAAATGATCAAAATTACTATCAGGAAATGCATCACATATATCTGGTCGGTGTAACAAATTTGGATGGCGTGTAAGGTCAAATAAATTAAGGTCATCTAAACAATACTGACACAAAGCTTGATCAGCCTGTATGTGATTTTGGCAGCTAATGCAAAAGTTGGGGAATAGTGCGTCTAGCCCTAGTTTTAAGACATGAGGTAAGTGAGACATTGCATTCATTCCTTTAAACGCTATTATGAGCGCTAAGTGTGGTTGGGAAATACAAAATATGCAAAATGAGATGGTGCTATTACATGGCTGGGGAATGAACCAAGGGGTTTGGCAAGTGATCAAACCTGAGCTTGAGTTTTTTCATGATGGTGAAGTCCGTTGCCTCGACTTACCTGGCTTTGGTAACGCGCAGTCAATCCCTACACCTTACACTTTGCACGCTGCAGCTGAGCAACTAAGTACACAGCTAAATGATCAGTCTATTCTTGTTGGCTGGTCGTTGGGCGGACTTTTTGCCATGTATATTGCAGCACATTGGCCTGACAAAGTCGCTAAGGTTGTATTGGTTGCCTCAACGCCTTTTTTTGCGCAAACCGACGAATGGCCGGGTATTAAACCTGACGTATTGAACGCATTTAAAGATCAGCTAGTTAGTCACAGAGAAAAAACGATAGAACGGTTTTTGGCGATACAAGCAATGGGCAGTGAATCAGCTCGAGATGACATTAAGCAACTTAAAGCACTTTTAAACCAATACCCTGCGCCTCAAGAGCAAGCTTTAAGTGCGGGCTTAGACATTTTACAGCAGGATGATTTACGGGAACTATTCGCTAACCTTAGCGTACCTGTGCGTGGTATTTTCGGTCGCTTAGATTCATTAGTACCTTATCGCGCGATTGAAAAAATGCATGCCTTACACCCTCAGTTTGAATATGAAGTTTTAGATAAGGCCTCACACGCGCCTTTTATTTCACATAAAGCGTCATTTATATCAGCACTGAAATCAATGTGTTAAGCAAAACTCGCTGAGAGGCCAGAAAAATAGCGGGATTTAGCTTTATTTTGCTCGTTTTATGAGCGATACTTAACGGGTAGATCTCACTGTTGGAGGGTGTTATGCCAATCAGTTCTGTTTTTAATAATGCGGTAGAAGGTTATAACCGTGCAAGCCAAGGTATCGAAAAGGCGAGCGCTGAGATTAGCCGTGCCTCAATTGATCAGCAAGATGATGCCCAATTAGCTCAACAACGCCAATTACAAGCGGCAACTCCAAATGAAGCTGTAACTCCGCCAGTTTCACAACCTGCCCCAATCGATGAGTCGCTTGTTAATTTAAAAGTTGAAGAGTTTAATGCAAAAGCCAATATCAACACGATTCAGACTGCTGATGAAGTGCTCGGTACATTAATAGATATTAAAGTTTAGTACTTATGAATATCGTCACTCCGTTTCCTTCGATTAATATCAACACAGCGAATGTGCACACCGAAAGTGCTCGCCGTGATAATCAGTTACGTGAAGTGATCCCGCCTCCTGCTGCTACCAAGCCGAGTAACGCAGAAAATAAAACCCTGAATGATGGCGACAAAACCAAGCAGCCAGGTTCTGAAGCTGGTACGTATGATGCTAAAGGTCGTCTAGCTGAAGACAAAGTGATTGAAGAACGTCAGCAAGGTGGTGAGCAGGGTGAGCCTGAACAATCAGAGCAAGAACAGCAAGAAGCTAAACAAGAGCAGCAAAAAGAGCAAAAGGTTGCAGAGCAAGAGCAACAAGACACTGAGCAAATTAAAGAGCTAAAAGCCCGCGATACCGAAGTGCGTATTCATGAACAAGCGCATGCAGCGGTAGGAGGGCAATATGCTGGCTCACCAAGCTATGAGTATCAACGCGGCCCAGATGGTACAAACTATGCCGTGGGCGGCGAGGTGCAAATTGATGTTGCTGAAATTAAAGGTGACCCAAAAGCTACAATTGAAAAAATGCAGACGGTGCGTGCAGCTGCGCTTGCACCTCAAGAGCCTTCAAGTGCTGATCGCTCAATTGCTGCCGATGCCACACAAAAGCTTATGGCAGCGCAAGCTGAGCTTGCCAGTCAATCAGTTGATGACGATGCTGACTCAGGCAAATCGACCTTCAAAATAAACAGTGAGTATGCCGAAGATAGCGCTACTCAAACCAGCGAAACTAAAACAGCCAAGCGTGATGTAGAAGTAGACGAGCGTGCCGCACGTATTGCTAATTTTTATCAAGCGGCTACCTCGCCCACGAACCAAAACCAGTTCTCTGCCTTTATTTAACTAATATCAATTAACAGTATCAGTTAATCACTTTGCGGTTAAAACTTGTCGCTAACGAAGTTTAAATACTACATAACTACTCACTTAATTTATTAATGACCCTAACAGTTTCTTACATTTAGACTACAAAAACGAATGTTGTTTCCATTGCGGGTCCTTGCTCGCTTTGGTAGATTGTCCACGATTTATAATTAGGATGATTTAACAAATGAAATACACTCTTCTTGCTTGCGCATTATCACTTGCTTCTACCGCTGTCATGGCAGAAAACACCTCACTTCTAAGCTATGACTTTGTTGAAGCCGGATATAAAAAGACAGAAATTGATGACTTCGATGAGCTATCTCCTAAAGGTTATGGCTTTAATTTCAGTAAGCAGTTTGCTGAGAATTGGTATGTTACAGGTCATTATTCAATTTTAAATGATGATGTGACTGCAACGAATGAATTCAATGGCTCAGGTGTTTACGATAGCAATGATAATTATTTAGGTGATACTGTCATAGCTTATACTTTCGATTATGATGTTGACATGACCCGATACGAAATTGGTTTAGGTTATATTTATTCGCTATCCGATCGCACTAAAGTTGATTTTTCAGCAAAGATTGGCCAGTTAAAGATAGAAACTGACCTTAATGTTAAAGAAGTTGTATCATACCAAGATCAAGTTTTTAATAGCTTTTCAGAGAATCACTCAAATTCAGAAACCGCAGATATTTTGTCTGCTAACGCGCAAATCAGACATCTATTAACTGATTCATTTGAGATCAACGCTGGCGTTGGCTACGAGCGTTTGCACGACGAAGAGAGCGAAAATAATGCTGTATTTCATGTGGGGGCAAACTATGCCTTTACACCAGCTTGGCTGATAAGCGCAAGCTATCGTGATGCAAATGATTACTCAGACCTTGCACTTTCGGTTCGTTATAACTTCTAATTTTTTAGCAGCTAGGGATGCCTTTCTCTAGCTGTTTTCACTACTCACTTTGTTTCTGTAATCGTATTTTGTACAAAACGCTACATTTTGTATAAATATCCTTCAATGCGTTTATTTTTACCGCTCTGGTGTTTGTTTAATGTTAATTTTGTATCTCAAGTGTGTACAGGCGGGTTTGACCATGTAAATCCCCCTCTGTATATGTTTGCCTGCTAAATAATTTAGTGTGTCAGCTCAAGCAATTTATGAGCTGTTTAGAATTAAATCAGTGGGAATCATATGCAACCTTGCAATAAGAAAATCGCACACTTGAAAAAAAGTTCAGTAGCCGTACTTACAGCCTTGTATGTCGGCGCTACAGGCTATGCTGCGGCAGAGCCGGGCTTTAACAAAGTGTCTGATAAAGGCTTTTATCAGCCAACATTTACAGCTGAAGATATCGCGAATTATCAACAAGAAAAACAAATCGAAGATCATCCAAGCTTACTCAAAGGAAGTGCTCAACGCTTAAACCAGCACTATCAAAGTCAGCAGCCAGAACATGTTTTTCAACCTCAAGATGGGGTGACAGGCATTCAAACATACATTGTACAAATGCATGATGAACCTGTAGCAAGTTATCAAGGTAATATTCAAGGCTTCAGCGCTACAGCTATTACTGAATCTCGCTCTTTAATGGTTAAAGAGCGTATTGATACAGCGTCGCAAAGTGTACGCGCGTATCAAGGTTTTTTAAAGCAACGTCAAACAGCAGTATTAAGTAAGGCGCGTGCAATAGGTGCCAATATTGCGATTAAAAAGCAATTTACTCTTGCAAATAACGCGGTAGTGGTCGAAATGACACAAGCTGATGCAGAGCTACTTGCAACACAATCAGGCGTAAAGCGTATTACTCCTAACCGTATTTTTGAATTACGCACAGACCGTGGTCCTGAGTTTATTGGTGCTGATCAATTATGGCAGGGTGCAACACCGGCTTCATCGGTAGGTGTTAAAGGTGAAGGTATGGTCGTAGGTATTATTGATACAGGTATCAATACAGACCATCCAGCATTTGCTAGCGACGAAGAGTACAGTGAGAAAAATCCACTAGGCGCAGGTAACTTCGTTGGCGACTGTGAGGAAGAACCTGAGCTATGTAATGACAAGCTAATCGGTGTTCGCTCATACCCAGAAATCACAGCAATGAATGCTGATTATCAATTTGCACGTGCAGATCGCCGCCCTGAAAATGGTGAAGACTATAATGGTCATGGCTCTCACACAGCAAGCACTACGGCGGGTAATTACATCGAAAACACACCGCTTCAAGCTGCAACAGGTGAGACAGTAAGTGATGGTGAAAACTTACCATTTACGTTTGAAAGTACCAGTGGTGTGGCACCTCGTGCGCATATCATTTCGTACCAAGTTTGTTATGCAGGCCGTTCTGGCGATCTTTACTCAGGCTGTCCTGAATCAGCAATTTTATCTGCATTTGAAGATGCGATTGAAGATGGTGTCGATGCAATCAACTTCTCAATTGGTGGTAGCGAAAGCTTTCCATGGGAAGATCCAATGGAAATGGCTTTCTTAAGTGCACGCGAAGCGGGCATTTCAGTGGCAGCTGCAGCGGGTAACTCGGGTCCTTATTATATTTCAGCGGATCATACATCACCGTGGGTAACCACTGTTGGTGCATCAACTCATGACCGCGTGATGGATTTAGGTGTTAAAACCATAAATAACTTCCAAGGTACTCGCACGCCTTATGCTGGTGAGTATACAGGTAAGAGTTTCTCTGGCGGTATTACTGGCGAAGTTGTTCTTGCTGAAAAATACGACGATCCTAATGAAAGTGATGGTTACGATGCAGCAAGCTGTAACGCACCTTTCCCTGCTGGCACGTTTACAGCAGACCAAATTGTAATCTGTTTACGTGGTGACATTGCGCGTGTTGATAAAGCAAAGAACGTGGCAGCTGGTGGAGCGGGCGGCTTTATTCTACAAAACATTAGTTCTGCAGAGAGCCTTGTTGCTGATAACTATGTGATCCCAGGTATTCACTTACCATCAAACGCACGCTATACAATTCGTAATTGGGTTAATGCTAACCCTGATGGCGCAGCTATTGCGACAATTGGCGAGCCAGAAAATAACTATTCATTTGATGAAGAAGCAGGTAATCAACTTGCTATCTTTAGTTCTATGGGACCAAGTTATTACATCAATAACCTTGTTCCAGACGTGACTGCACCAGGTGTTGATATTTATGCTGCGAATGCTGATGACCAACCATTTACAGCTTATCCAAGTGCTTCTGATTGGACTTTTATGAGCGGTACCTCAATGGCTACGCCACATGTTACGGGTGCAATGACGCTAATGATGCAAATGCACCCAGATTGGACGCCAGCAGAAATTCAATCAGCGCTAATGATGACGGCAAATAAAGTACGTATTTCTAACGGCGTTACTTTAATTGACCCATACTACAACTTCATGGCTGGTGGCGGTGCGATTGACGTAGCACAAGCTGCCAATGCGGGTCTTATCATGGATGAGACTATTGAAAACTATCATGATGCGAACCCGCGCAATGGTGGTTTAGTAGAGTGGCTTAACCTACCTTCGTTAGTTAACCAAGACTGCGAACTTGAATGTACGTGGATGCGTACAGTTAAGGCAACAAAAGATGGTACTTGGGATGCAACGGCTTATGGTTGGGCTGTTGAAGGTGAAGAAGAAAGCTCTGGTGTAGAAGTTAGCGTAACACCAAGTAATTTCACACTTCAAGCAGGTGAAACACAAGATGTGATGGTTACTATGAAGTTGCCAAATATCATCGAGTCGAAGCTTGATCCTGTTGAAGAAGGTGCGCCTTGGGACAATATCTTAAATAAAGATGCTTGGTTCAACGGTAAAGTGTTATTCAAGAACACTGATGGCGACTCACCTGATGCTCATTTCACATTAGTTGCGAAAAACGTCATTGATGAGCTACCAACCATGGTTGATATCGATATGGCACGTGCAAGTGCATCAGAATCAATCGTAGTTAATACCGATAGCTACAGTGAATTTACGCCGACTTATTATGGTCTAGTAAAACCAACGGAGATTACCGCAAATATCTTAGGTGTTGCACCTTATGTGACAAAAGACCGCGTTGAAAAAGCGTGGGATATCCAAGCGTTTGAAGTACCAGAAGGTACAAAACGCTTAATGGTTAAAGTTGCATCTACCGAGCAAACTACAGATTTAGCAGACCTTGTTGAACCTCGTTGGCAAATGAAAAAAGCACACTTGATAGTGGGTTATGATGCTAATGAAAGCGGCTCATTCATGGTTTCTGATGAAGAGATTGCGGAAGATTCTACTGCACTGATCAAAGCGCTAAATGAAGAGATGATTTGTTACTCTTCAAGCAGTGTTGAAGATAACTATTGTAATATTATTGATCCTAAGCCTGGTAAATACTGGTTTGCGACTGCAGCTCTAGCAGGTTCACGTGATGTTGGTTATCAAACAGTGGCTCATTACGCCATTGTTAAAGAGCAAAATACCGGTGAATTCAGTGTATCAGCGCCACAGCAGCACAGCGGCAATGGTAACTATGAAATTGCTGTAAATTGGGATTTACCAGATGCGCAACCGAATGATGTTTATTATGGCGGCTTTGCATTAGGTAATGCAGAGGGGGCTGAAGGCACCCTTGGTTTTACATCGGTTAACTTAAAGCGTGATGCAGAAGCACTTACCCTAAATGTTGATCAAGACACTGCTCGCGCTATGGACTTAGTTAACGTTAATGTAAAACTTAAAGCTAACTATGAATCTAAGGCGCGTGACTATTCATTGTCATTGACGATTCCTGATGGCATGCAAGTTTGGCCACAAACGCTAACTTCAAACAATGAAGAAGTTGCAGCTTCGTTAGTTGTAGAAGGCAACACGTTAACTATTCAAGGTACACAAGACGCAACGCGTAACGTACAACGTGATTATGTGGTAACTAACAACATCACTAATGAGATGTGTAAAACGCCAATGATTGATGAATTCTCGACAGGGGGATATATCGATTTATGGGGTGATTTCCGCATTCAACCTGAAGCTGCTTGGTATGAAGGTGGCTCAAATGTGTACTTTGATGTGCCAATTGATTGGTTATTCTATAAAGAAGGTGCGAAGTTTGAAATTTACAACCAAGTAAATAATAACGAAGTACGTTTACACCCAACAGGTGCAATGCAGTTCACACCTATTTGGTGGATGATGAGTGCACACCGCGGTCCAGGTTTCTTAGTTGAAGCATTGGCACCATTCTGGCGTGGTTCGTTTGAAATCGAAAATCTTCGCCATCCAACGGATCCAACAGGTCTAACGATTGCTTCTCAGTATAAAGAAGAGCGTCCTGACTTAGGTGATCTCGTATTCATGGAATTCGATAATGTGACTGATAAATACACAGGCGACACGTTTGACTATGAAGTGATTTTACGTAGTGGTATAGATGACCATGAAGGTATGTTCGAAGCTATTTTTGCTTACGATAACCTAGGCGCAGGTGTTGATGAAGGGACTATCTTTATTGAAGGTGGTGATAGTGTTTACTCTACAACTGCCGGCTTTAAAGACGGTGCATTAAGCAATGTGGTTGGTTATGACGACCTTGGCAAGATCTTACAAGATGACTTAGTGATCTGTTTTGATTATGTTGGCCCAGAGCAAAGTGAAGTTGAGTTTAACTTTACTGCTACGGTTATGCCTGATGCGAAAGGTTCTGTGCAAGATATCACCCTTGATTACCAACTAGGTAGCCAAGAAGGTGGTATGTTAATGCACTCAATCGGCGTACAAAGCAACCTGAAAATGAGCGACATCGCTGATATGACGGTAGCAGAAAATGGCCGTATCGATGGTGTTGACGTGATGGTTGTTGATGCAGACCAGTCGCCAAATGAATTAGTGGTAACCGGTGAGAACGTTACGGCTGAAGTTGACGGAATGTCGTTTAACTTAATCCCTGATGCACATTTCCATGGTGAAACAATGGTAACAGTCACAGTGCAAGACAAAGCTAACCCAGCAGACAAAGTAAGCAAAGAGTTCTTGCTTATGGTTGAGTCTGATGGTGTAGAGCTTGGTTGTACTGATGCTGCTGCGACTAACTATGATGCGACTGCGAATGAAGATGATGGTAGCTGTGAATTCGCTTCACAAGTAACACCAGAAACTGAAGCGGAAACTAAGAGTTCTTCAAGCGGCTCATTAGGTCACTTCATTGTGTTACTACTGCCATTACTTGCACTTCGTCGTCGTAAGTAATAGCGATAAAGGCTCAGTTTATTGAGCCTTTCATAGCAACGAGACTGATTAAGTTGCTATACAAATAAAAAACCGCGTAAGTTTACACTTACGCGGTCTTTTTCGACTTATGCCTACAGTCTATTATTTTTTCACTTTTGCATTGGCAAATGCATCTGCAAAGGCATTACCCATGGCAACATTGCCAAATTCGCGTTTTTGCTTAGGTGCACTTTTCGCTTTCGCAGCTGGCTTAGGTTTGCTAGCTGGTGCGGCTTTATTGCTGGTATCAACATCATCATCTAAACGCATGGTAAAGCTAATACGTTTACGAGCAGCATCTACTTCAACTACTTTTACTTTTACAATATCGCCAGCTTTAACCACTTCACGTGGATCAGAGATAAACTTGTTAGTAATCGCAGAAATATGCACTAAACCATCTTGGTGTACGCCCACATCAACGAAGGCACCAAAGTTAGCAACGTTAGACACTACACCTTCTAAAATCATACCTGGTTTTAGGTCGTTAATAGTTTCAACACCGGCTTTAAATTCAGCTGTTTTAAACTCAGGGCGCGGGTCACGACCCGGTTTATCAAGTTCTTTGATAATGTCGGTAACCGTTGGTAAACCAAATTTTTCGTCTATGTAGTCGTTCGCAACGAGCTTGTTTAGGATGTCAGAGTTACCAATTAGGCTGTTTACATCTAAGTTGTTCTTCTCGCAGATACGCTTAACAACAGGGTAGGCTTCAGGGTGAACTGACGAGTTATCAAGAGGGTCTGAGCCTGTGCTGATACGTAAGAAACCGGCAGCCTGTTCAAAGGCTTTAGGCCCTAAACGTTCAACTTTTTTCAGTTCAGAGCGTTTGCTGAATGAGCCATTCGCATCACGGTAGCTAACAATATTTTGTGCTAAGGTTTTGTTTAAGCCAGATACGCGGGTAAGCAGTGGCACCGACGCCATATTTAGGTCTACACCTACTGAGTTTACACAGTCTTCAACCACTGATGTTAGCGTTTGACCAAGTTGGCTTTGCGATACATCGTGCTGATATTGACCTACACCGATTGATTTAGGCTCAATTTTTACCAGCTCAGCAAGTGGATCTTGTAAGCGACGCGCAATAGACACAGCACCACGTAGTGAAACATCAAGGTTAGGGAATTCATTAGCGGCAAACTCAGATGCCGAATAAACAGAAGCGCCTGCTTCACTAACCATCACTTTATTAAGTTTAAGCTCAGTGTTGGCTTTAATCAGTTCAGCTACTAATTTGTCAGATTCACGTGAAGCCGTGCCATTACCAATAGCGATTAGCTCAACTTTATGCTGGCGGCATAATTGCTCAAGAGTACGAAGCGATTTGTCCCAATGATTTTGTGGTGCGTGCGGGAAAATCGTTTGTGTTGTTAACAGCTTGCCAGTGCTATCTACAACGGCAATTTTACAACCAGTACGTAAACCAGGATCCAGACCTAACGTGGTGCGTGGACCTGCAGGAGCGGCCATTAATAAATCTTTTAAGTTCTTAGCAAAAACATCAATTGCGCCGGTTTCTGCTTTTTCGCGCATTGCACCTAAAAATTCATTCTCAAGGTGAAGGCTTAACTTAATTTTCCATGCCCATTGCACTACGCCCATTAACCAACTGCTTGCAGCAGAATTGCTAACATCTAAGCGATAATGATCGGCAATCATTTGTGCACACACTTGTGCCGGGTTTTCTGCGCTTGGCTCTGGGTTGATACTAAGTTGTAATACGCCTTCATTACGAGCACGCAGCATAGCAAGTGCACGGTGTGATGGTACTTTTTTAAGCGGTTCTTGATGCTCAAAGTAGTCGCGGTACTTTACGCCTTCATTTTCTTGGCCAGCAATTACAGTACTTTCAATCTGACCATGTTGTGCGATATGACTACGGAATTTAGCTAGCAGTTTGGCGTCTTCAGCAAAGCGTTCCATTAAGATAAATTTAGCACCATCTAGCACTGCTTTATTATCTGCAAAACCTGCATCAGCATTAATGTAATCACTTGCTTGTTGTTCTGGGTCGAGACTTGGGTTGTTAAATAGCGCATCGGCAAGCGGCTCAATGCCCGCTTCAATGGCAATTTGCCCTTTTGTACGACGTTTAGGTTTGAAAGGCAGATATAAATCTTCAAGCTCAGTTTTACTGTCAGCGTTATTAATATCAGCACTTAGTTCGGCTGTTAGCTTGCCTTGCTCTTCAATAGTATTAAGGATAAAGCTACGGCGTTCTTCTAATTCACGTAAATACGATAAGCGCTGTTCAAGTAAACGTAGTTGCGTGTCATCTAAGCCACCAGTTACTTCTTTACGATAACGGGCGATAAAAGGAACTGTGGCACCTTCATCAAGTAATTTGATTGCAGCAACAACCTGTGGTTGCTGGGCACTTAGCTCGGTTGCTAAGCGTGCAGAGATATTGCTCATGCATAAACCTTTTTAAAAATAGAAAATCAGTAAAACTGAAGATTAATTGCCTGAATAATATCACAATAAGAAGGCCTTAAAAGCACTGCTTTTAAGGCCTGCAAAAATAGTCTTACACAACGCAGATTTTAACGCTTAGTGCGGGTGATCAACCTGCTGTAATACTTCGCTAAAGCCATTAGCAATTGGGTTGATATTAACAGGAATATGTAATTTTTTAGCGATCTCTCGAGCTGAAATCAAACCACATATTTCTTGTTTAGCACTGGTTACTAATAAGAACATCATACCTTGGTGTTCCATGGTTTGCAGTGCATCGCCAATACTTGCGTAGCTGATGCTTTGCAGGCTCACACCAGCTAAGCTGCTAAGTGGCGTCATTACATCGTGTAAGGTAATTTCGTCACGGTGTAAGTTCAAGCGCTGTGCAAGGATCATTATTTTTGAGCTTTGCAGATCAGCACTAGAGGTGATACCGAGTAGTTTATCTTCGCTATCAACCACTAAAATAAAATCTGAGCAACAGCTATTTGTTTGCTTTAAAGCATCAACAATAGTGGTGCCGTAATGTGCACGTAAAGGGTCTTTTTTAGTAAAGCTATTAAGTACTTTTAAAGCTGAAGAAGTGAGATCTAGTGTTGGCTCAACTTCATTCACTGCATTAGATAATGCGCCATTAGAGATATCTTGAAGACGTAATTCTTTGAAATTATTCATTTTGGTCACCATACATTTTAATAAAACTGAAATAGAAAATTTGAGTTAATTAAAAAGCAGGTGGCCCTCGCTGGTGCGCGCTATAAACAGATACCTTATTAAAAGGGTGAACATACGAAACCACACGTGCATCTGGCAGTGGTTGGGCTACATTAGCAACGAACGCAGGTGTATGTTTATCGAGGTCGGTATCTAAGTTGGCAGGGTCTGCACTATCACACGCAATAAAGTGAGCGGTTGGCGTAACACTGTCTGAATGGCTCTCTATATTACTGGCGTAAGATATCAAACTCACACTAATTAATAGTGCGAATACAATGGCATTACTCATTATGCGTTGTATTGCGTTTGACATATTTACTACCTTCTAAAACTCAAGTAATGATTTATCTTGAGTACCTTTAGTTATAGATCACATTTTTAGACTAAACAATCACTAATTAACGCTTTCTGAATTTTCTGGCAAAAGTTATTTCGCATCAGGATAAGTTATCTCGTTGATATACCATTCTTTTGCGCCTTCAGGCGTGATCACCGAAAAATCATCATCAACCTGTTTGCCAAGTAGCGCTCGAGCCATAGGTGCATCAATCGAAATGTAATCTTTGCGCTCGTAAATTTCGTCGGGGCCAACAATACGAAAGCGCTTTGTTTCGCCCTGTTCATTCTCTATTTCGACCCAAGCACCAAAAAACACTTTTCCTGCTTGCTGTGGGTTGTAGTCAACAATTTTAAGATCTGGCATGCGTTTACGAAGATAGCGTACACGGCGATCTATCTGTCGTAAAACACGTTTATTAAATTGATAATCGGCGTTTTCAGAACGGTCGCCTAAGCTTGCTGCCCAAGTAACAATTTTGGTAATTTCAGGGCGCTTTTCATGCCATAAGTAGTCATGTTCTTGTTGTAATTGCTGATACCCTTCTCGGGTTATTAAATTTGTCTTTGCCATTTTATTCAGCCTAAAAAGAAAACCAGCTGCAAAGTATGCCTTTGTCGAGTCGGATTTTGAAATGTTCAGTAACAATCTAAGCGCGTAATTCGTTTTTTATTCTTAACTTTTTCATTTATATTAAT
>NZ_JAKEVM010000030.1 GCF_022398475.1 Pseudoalteromonas shioyasakiensis
CTTGGGCTAATCTTATGGCGTGAGGCCCGAAGGTCCCCCACTTTGGTCCGTAGACATCATGCGGTATTAGCAGTCGTTTCCAACTGTTGTCCCCCACCATAAGGCATATTCCCAAGCATTACTCACCCGTCCGCCGCTCGTCAGCAGAGTAGCAAGCTACTCTCTGTTACCGCTCGACTTGCATGTGTTAGGCCTGCCGCCAGCGTTCAATCTGAGCCATGATCAAACTCTTCAATTAAAAGTTTTTTGTTTGAAGTAAACTTCAAACCATGCTCAATGAATTCTGAATTTTGATATCTTTCGATATCGAATTGACTGTGCTGAAACAAGTAAACTTGTTTCCGTTGGTCACTCAGTTCAATTGAGACTCTAAATTTGTTTGCTCCACTTAGTAAACTAAGCTTCGCTGTTAGAACTCAATCTGTACGAGTGCCCACACAGATGATTGCTTTATATTGTTAAAGAACGTTTGAGATACTTTTGCGCCTCAAGGGCTGTGCATTCTACGCAAGCCGTTATTTTTGTCAACACTTAATTTTGATAAAAGTTTATTTTTTCAAAACTCAGTTTTACTTGACACCCTGAGTTGCTCTTGCCTCGCTAAGCGTTGCTGTCTGCCGTCTCAGTGGGGTCGCATTATAGGGATGCAGCGAATTAACGCAAGTACTTTTTTGAGAAAACTTTAAAAAAACTGCCTTTTGTATCCTTTTTAGTCTAAACACCACAAAAGAGAAACTTTATTAACACTTCAGTAACTTTTTAACCGTATTTAAGGCCATAAAAGTACAATACTCTAAAAACAAAAAAGCCCAGCAATATAGCTGAGCCTTTAAATAGTTCGCGTTTTTAGGTGTTAAGCAATGCCGTATTGATCACGGTATGCTTTTACTGCAGCTAAATGCTCATCCATTGTGCCTTTAGCTTCTAAGTAACTAATTAAGTCAGCTAGTTTTACAATAGAGATAACTTTAGTGCCAAAGTCACGCTCGACTTCTTGAATAGCAGATAACTCAGCTTTACCTTTCTCTTGGCGGTCAAGTGCAATTAAAACACCACTTAAGTCTGCACCATTATCTGCAATGATTTCCATAGACTCACGAATAGCTGTGCCTGCAGTGATCACGTCATCAACTAACATGATCTTACCTTTAAGTTCAGAGCCTACTAATGTGCCACCTTCACCGTGTGCTTTTTTCTCTTTACGGTTAAAACAATAAGGTACATCTTTGTCGTGATGATCAGCTAAAGCAACCGCTGTAGTCGTTGCGATTGGAATACCTTTATAAGCAGGGCCGAATAATACATCGTAATCAATGCCCGCATCTTCAAGTGCTGCAGCGTAAAAGCGACCCAAGCGTGCAAGGTCACGACCGGTATTGAATAAACCAGCGTTGAAGAAATAAGGGCTAGTGCGGCCAGACTTTAAAGTAAACTCACCAAATTTAAGCACCTGCTTTTCAAGTGCGAATTCAATAAACTCTTTTTGATAATCTTTCATAACTAATAAACCTACTTCTTTATTAAGCTAATGCTTGCTTTTGAACGTCGATAATTTCACGAATTGAGTGCTTAGCTAATGTAAGTAGCTCATCAAGTTCGTCGAATGAGAAAGGTTCGCCTTCAGCTGTACCTTGAATTTCGATGATTTTGCCGGTTTCGGTCAAGATCACGTTCATATCTGTTTCGGCTTCAGAATCTTCTAGGTACTCAAGGTCACTAATTGGTTGACCTTTATATACACCAACTGAAATTGCCGCAATCATATGCTTAAGTGGGTTTGAATTAATCATACCTTTACTACGCATGTAAGTAAGCGCATCAACTAATGCAACGCACGCGCCACTGATTGATGCTGTACGTGTACCGCCATCAGCTTGAATAACATCACAATCGATAGTAATGGTGTTTTCACCTAACGCCTTTAAATCAACCGCAGCACGAAGTGCACGTGCGATTAAGCGTTGAATTTCCATAGTACGACCGCCCTGCTTACCGCGCGATGCTTCACGGCCATTACGAGTATGTGTTGAACGAGGTAACATACCGTATTCAGCCGTAACCCAACCTTTACCTTGGCCTTTCATAAAGCGTGGTACACCAGCTTCAACAGTTGCTGTACACAAAACTTTAGTATTTCCAAACTCTACTAATACTGAACCTTCAGCATGCATAGTGTAATTACGTGTGAATGTAACCGGTCTAATTTGGTTAGGTGTTCTTTCGCTTGGACGCATTAACGATCCCCTTAATTCTGAATTTGCCACATTATAAGTCGATGTGGTGCCAGATGCCATGTTCATTTACATAATTAACTGCATCAGAAAAGCACATTTCAGAAAATTTACGCTAGAGGTTAAAAGCTGATTCGGTATAATCAGTCAACTTTGTAAATTTAATAACACTAGGAAATCATCCATGATCCACAGCATGACAGCTTATGCGCGCCGCGAAATTAAAGGCGAATGGGGCACTGGCACTTGGGAAATTCGTTCAGTAAACCAACGTTACCTTGAAACTTTTATCCGCGCACCTGAGCAATTTCGTGGCATGGAACCAGTTATTCGTGAGCGTTTACGTAAACATTTACAACGCGGTAAGGTTGAAGTTTTCTTAAAGTTTGCTGCAAATCCAGCGCATGTTGGTGAGTTAACGATTAATGAATCACTCGCTGAGCAATTAATTAAAAGCGCACAATGGGTGCAAAACCAAAGCAATGGTGACATCAACCCTGTTGATATTTTACGTTGGCCTGGCGTTATGGAAGCCGAAGAGCTCGATATGGATAGTGTAAACACTGCGCTAATTGCAGGGTTTGACCAAGTAATTGAAGATTTTAAACAAGCTCGCGGCGATGAAGGCGCAAACTTACAAGAAATGATTGCAACTCGCCTTGATGCTATTTTAGAACAAGTAACCATTGTTGAAGGCCACTTGCCAGAAATTGCTAAATGGCAGCGCGAAAAACTAAACCAAAAGCTAGAAGAACTAAAAACAGACATCGATGAGTCTCGCCTTGAGCAAGAACTTATTTATCTTGCGCAAAAACAAGATGTTGCTGAAGAACTTGACCGCTTAAAGTCGCATGTTAAAGAAACCAAAAAAATCTTAACTAAAGGCGGCGCATGTGGCCGACGCCTAGACTTTATGATGCAAGAGTTTAACCGTGAAGCAAACACGTTAGCGTCAAAGTCTATCAACAGTGATATCACAAACGCTGCTGTAGAACTAAAAGTGTTAATCGAGCAAATGCGCGAACAAATTCAAAACATCGAGTAAACGAGATTTATAGCATTTTTATAAGACCCAGCACCTGCTGGGTCTTTTGTTTTAAAAAGTCTAAAAGCAGGCAAACTTGAGCACTTTTAGCGAAATAAAGTACAATAGTTCAATTAAAGGCTTGGATTAGCGATAGTCCGAGCCTGTTTATTTTTTATTAGAGACAGATCATGGCGCAAACTCGCGGAAATTTATTTATCTTGTCAGCTCCATCAGGGGCTGGTAAATCAAGCTTAATTGGTGCTTTACTAAAGAAACACAGCGATATGAAAGTATCAGTTTCGCACACCACTCGCTCACCTCGCCCGGGTGAAGAAAACGGTGTGCACTATCACTTTGTTTCTGTTGATGAGTTCAAAGCGCTAATTGAGAAAAATGACTTTTTTGAATGGGCGCAAGTGTTCGATAACTACTATGGTACGTCTAAGCAAGCAATCGAAAGCCAACTTGCAGCAGGTATTGACGTATTTTTAGATATCGATTGGCAAGGTGCTCAGCAAATCCGCAAATTAGTTGATGATGTTGAGACTATCTTTATTCTTCCCCCATCAAAAGAAGAACTTGAATCACGCTTAAATAACCGTGGTCAAGACTCTGCTGAGGTAATCGCAGGAAGAATGGCAAAAGCACAATCAGAAACATCACACTATAATGAGTATGATTATGTTGTTGTTAACGATGACTTTGATACTGCACTTACAGAAATCGAAACTATCGTTATGGCTAAACGTTTATCGTTAAAAAGCCAAACTGTGCGCCATCAGGCGTTATTAGAGAACTTACTTAAGTAATACTTTTTTAAGAATAAGATAAAAATTAACCACAAGCTATTGGCGAATTTAACTTGGTACAGTAAACTACGCCTTTGCTTAAGAATTTATTTGGAGTGCTAAGATGGCTCGCGTAACTGTTGAAGATGCAGTAGATGCAATTGGTAATCGTTTTGACTTAATTTTAGTTGCGGCTCGTCGTGCCCGCCAAATCGCGGTTGGTGGTAAAGATCCACTCGTTGATGCTGAAAATGACAAACCAACGGTTATTGCTTTACGTGAAATTGAGAAAGGGTTAGTAGATAGCTCTTCTATGGACTTAATTGATCGTGAAGAACAACAACATCAAGAAGCAGCAGAAATGGCTGCTGTGGCTGCTATCGTAGGTGGCAACCAGTAATCAAGCTCCCCGCTTTGATTTAGCTATGCGGCTAGTATTTCTACACTAGCCGTTGGCAAGCCCTTCTTTTCATCGTATATTCTATTCATACCGTTACCGATTTACTTCATTTGCGCATTGGAGTGTGACTTTGTATCTATTCGAAGGCCTCAAAAAGAAAATATCCGAATACTTACCACCTGCTGATATTGAGCTGGTACAAAAAGCATACGTGGTCGCTCGCGAAGCCCACGAAGGCCAAACACGCTCAAGTGGCGAGCCTTATATCACCCACCCTGTCGAAGTGACACAAATACTTGCCGGCATGCACTTAGACCACGAAACGCTGATGGCTGCCCTGATGCATGACGTGATTGAAGACACTGACTTTAGCCAACAAGACTTAGCTGAAATTTTTGGCGACACCGTTGCCGAGCTTGTTGAAGGGGTGAGTAAGCTAGATAAGCTCAGCTTTAAAGATAAAAAAGAATTCCAAGCCGAAAACTACCGCAAAATGATCATGGCGATGACTCAAGATATTCGCGTGATCTTAATTAAACTGGCTGACCGCACTCATAACATGCGTACTTTAGGCGCACTGCGCCCTGACAAACGCCGTCGTATTGCTCGTGAAACATTAGAGATTTATGCGCCAATTGCGAACCGCCTTGGTATTCATGATATTAAAAATGAATTAGAAGATTTAGGCTTTCAAGCGTTATACCCGATGCGCCATCGCGCATTAAGATCAGAAGTGGTCAAAGCACGTGGTAATCGTAAAGAAGTTATCAGCAATATTAAGACTGAAATTGAAGCGCGTTTAGAAGAGTCTGGCATCGAAGCAACTATATCTGGCCGCGAAAAACACCTTTATAGCATTTACAAAAAAATGCTTAATAAAGAGCTGTCGTTTAACGAAGTGATGGATATCTACGCATTCCGTATCAATGTTGATAATATGGATACCTGTTATCGTGTATTAGGTGTTGCTCATAACCTTTACAAACCAATCGAAACACGTTTTAAAGATTATATTGCTGTACCAAAAACCAATGGTTATCAATCACTCCATACCTCATTAGTTGGCCCTCATGGTATTCCTGTTGAGATTCAAATTCGTACCCACGACATGGATCATATGGCAGATAAAGGGGTGGCTGCTCACTGGATGTATAAAAAAGCTGGTGATAGCGCAGGCCACACAGCACAGCAGCGTGCTCGCCAATGGATGCAAAGCTTACTGGAGCTTCAGCAAAGTGCGGGCTCATCATTTGAGTTTGTTGAAAACGTTAAAACAGAGCTATTCCCTGAAGAGATCTATGTTTTCACGCCAGATGGTCGTATCGTTGAACTACCTATGGGTGCAACAGCAGTCGACTTTGCTTATGCAGTTCACACTGATGTAGGTAATACCTGTGTAGGTGCACGCGTTAATCGTAAACCTCACCCACTAAGCAAGGCACTTGATACAGGGCAAACAGTCGAAGTCATTACTAGCTCAGGGGCGCACCCTAATGCAACTTGGTTAAACTTTGTTGTAACAGGTAAAGCACGTTTAGGTATTCGCAATTACCTGAAGAGCCAACAGCATGAAGAAGCTATGCTGCTCGGTAGACGTTTACTAGACTCAGCACTTGGTGAAACCAAACTGGATGATATTCCAGATGAAAACATTCGCCGTGTACTTCAAGAGCATGAACTTAATACCGTACTTGAGCTATTAGTTGAAATAGGCTCAGGCAATCTAATGAGTGTGCTTATTGCAAAACGCTTGATGCAAGTTGATGCAGACGACCTAGACGACCTAGCACAAAAAGCAAAAGCGACCATCATCGGTACTGAAGGCATGTTAGTTAATTACTCTAAATGCTGCCGACCAGTCCCTGGCGATGCTATTACTGCTTATATTAGCCAAGGTAAAGGCCTTACTGTTCACCGCCAAGAATGTAAAAACATTCGAGGTTGGGAAAAAGAGCGCTCAAAATACTTAGTTGTAAAATGGGACGATAACCCAGAGAAAGAATATATTGCAGCCCTTCGTATTGAGATTATCAATCACCAAGGTGCACTGGCTAAATTAACCAATGTTGTTGCCTCAACCCAAGCCAACATTGTTGAAATAGCGACTGACGAAAAAGAAAGTAATTTATACATGATAGATTTAGGCATCACGGTTAAAAACCGCGTTCATGTTGCTAACATTATGCGCCGCATTCGCGTTATGCCTGATGTGCAAAGAGTCTATCGTAAAAAGTAACAAGGATAATCATGAACAAATCTTTTATTTCTACTGATAATGCGCCTGCAGCAATCGGTACTTACAGCCAAGCAGTTAAAGTAGGCACGGCTGTTTATTTATCAGGTCAAATCCCACTTGTACCAGAGACGATGGAAGTGATCTCTGAAGACTTTACTGAGCAAACTCACCAAGTATTCAAAAACCTAACAGCTGTTTGCCAAGCTGCGGGTGGTCAAATTCAAGACATGGTAAAAGTGAATATCTTTTTAACTGACCTATCTAACTTTGCGATTGTTAACGAAGTGATGAGCCAGTACTTTAAGCAACCATACCCTGCACGTGCCGCAATTGGCGTACGTGCGCTACCAAAAGGCGTGCAAGTTGAAATTGACGGTATCATGGAGCTACCTTCAACAAACTAATCAGCCCTGCCAGCAACGCAAAGTTGCTGGCACTTTTTTAGAAAAAGTTCTTACTTCCCTCACCCGAAATTCTTGACTCATTAGCAAATCTCTAGCACTCTGTTGTTATAACAAGTAAAACCTTTAGCTAATGTAGTAAAAAAGGATCTCCAGGTGTTTAAGCTCGCTCACAACGGCAACGTTTTATTAGATGTTCATGAAAACTCACCTCCTAGTGCTGCGTTTATTATCGAAGCATTAGAAAAGTCACCATTTTGCGAATGCAGAGTGGATCATGAAGCTATTAATAATTTCTTTAAAAGCGATTCAAATGAGCGCATGCTTGTTGTTGCCTCTAAACATGATGCGAGCCTAGTTGTTACCCTGAGTGATGACAAAATGCTGGCTACAGGCGAGCTGACTTTAGCTGAAGGCGGCAAAGTCATGACGCTTGACGATGCTAAAAAAGAGCTTATCAAAGCAGGTGTTGCCCGCGGTTATAAGCAAGCTTTCTTAGAAAAGTTATTACAACAACAGTTTGAGCTACCTGCAGGTGAAGTTGCTAAAGGAGTGCTCGCAAAAGGCCGTTTACCGATTGATGGCCAACCATCTAAGTTCGTCCCACAGGTTGAGACCTTAAAAGACCGCTTAAAAACACCTAAGCTACGTGAAGACGGCACAGCCGATATGCGTGACTTTGGCAAGCTCGCCAGTGTCGAACCTGGTGTATTACTTATAAAACAAATTCCTGCTACTCCTGGCAAAGAAGGATTTACTGTTACTGGTGATGTACTTCCTGCAAAACCGGGGGAAAACACCAAGCTAGTCGCAGGTGAAGGCACCGAAATATCAAAAAACAACCCGCTTGAGCTAATTTCTGTGATCGCTGGTGTACCCGTTGATATCGCCAACGGTATGCGTGTCGATGATATTTTTACTATTGCCGATGTAAACGTAAAAAGTGGTCACGTAGATTTTGAAGGTAGCGTTATTGTGACTCATAACGTTGAACCAGGCATGCGTATTAATGCCAAAGGCGATATCACAGTGATGGGTACTGTGGAATCAGGCCATTTATCAGCGGCTGGCGATATCACTATAAAACAAGGTGTAATTGGTCACCAGCTCGAAGATAAAAAGCTGTCTTGTAATATTATCAGCCAAGGTGACATTCACTTATCACATGGTCAATACTGCTACCTTGAAGCCAATAATATTCTTATTGAACGTCAAGCCAGCCATTGTACGATGAAAGCCACTAAGCTATTGCAAATAGGCCAAGAAGATAACCCGCAAGGCAAGCTATTCGGCGGAGAGATCTTAGACGCACAAATGTTAATTGCCGGCGAAATTGGCAATGAATCAGGCGCTAAAATGGTTATTCACTTAGCTGCTTCGGGTGCTGATGTCACCGCGCAAACAGATCAGTGTTTAAAAGATTTAGCACAAACAGATGCGCAACTTGATACATTACAATCAGCTATCGAAAAAGCAGATCAAGTAAAAGACGCCGAAAAGAAAAAACAATTACTCGCAAAGATTGGTGCCACACAAATGCACTATTGTGAACAAGCTGAAATACTAGAGAAAAAGCTATCAAGCTTAGAGCATCACCTTCATGATTTGCTGGAAGATGCGCAATTGGTCGTTAATAAAAAACTGCATTCAGGGGTCGAAATTCACATTTTCGAAAAAGTTCTACTCACTAACCGCCAATACCCACCGTGTAAGGTAAAGCTTGAAGAAAACAAGGTTGAGGTAGAGTTTAAAACCAGTTAATAAAAAAAGAGGCTTAAAGCCTCTTTTTACCAGGGTCATTACTCTTTAAAGAATTCCTTCCACTTGCTGTTTTAGCTGTTCAGGCCAAACACCAACTTGTACTTGCCCGATATGCTGTTTTTGTAACAGCAACATAGCGAGTCGTGATTGACCAATTCCGCCACCTATTGTTTGCGGAAACTTTTTCGCGAGTAGCTGTTTATGCCAATCAAACTCTAAACGAGCTTGGTCGCCTGTAATCGCTAATTGCGTAGCTAATGCATCAGGGCTTACACGAATGCCCATTGAAGAGATTTCAAATGCATCTTCAAGCACAGGGTTCCAAACTAAAATATCACCGTTTAAGCCTGCAAATTTACTACAGGTTTGTGTTGACCAATCGTCATAATCTGGCGCTCGTACGTCATGAATTTTACCATCGGCAAGTGTGCCGCCTATACCAATTAAAAATACCGCACCGTATTCTTGTGCTACCGCTTTTTCACGCTGTTTCGCTGTAAAGTCAGGATACATCTGACGTAGCTGTTCACTGTGTACAAAAGTGATTTGCTCGGGCAAAAACGGCGTTAAATCAAACTCGCTTGCGACAAAGCGTTCGGTTGCTTTAATCGCCTGATAAAGTGATGTCACGGTTTCTTTTAGCTTGTCTAAGGTACGTTCAGTGCTCTCGCAAATCACTTTTTCCCAGTCCCATTGGTCAACATACACCGAGTGAATTGGGCTTAAAGATTCTTCATCAGGACGAAGCGCCTTCATGTGCGTATAGAGCCCTTCACCTACCGAAAAATCGTAATCAGCCAAGGTTTTGCGTTTCCACTTAGCTAATGAGTGGACTACTTCAAATTGGCTACCCGGAATTGTTTTCACTGCTACCGATACAGCATTTTCAGTACCGCTTAAGTTATCTTGAATACCATCGCCTACTTTAGCCAAGATCGGCGCTTGTACTTCAACTAACCCTAATTGTTGTTCTAATTGGCTTGAAAAAAACTGTTTTACTTTACTAATTTGCTGCTGTTGCTGCAGGTAGTGTGAACTCATAATAATTGGCCTCATTCCCAGTTATTGTTACTTGCTTAATTAGAGAAACCCGCTGCTTGGCTCCTCCTGTTAAAACAATCCTCAACTAAACAAAGGTAATTTTCAATAACCCGCAATAAAAAGAACTTAACATTGAAATTTTCATAAAAATAATGCTATAAAATTTATTGATTCAATAATTAACACTAATAAATACCATGGAAAATTATCAAATCGATAATCTCGATAAAAACATCCTTAATGCTTTAATGGAAAATGCTCGAACAGCGTATGCAGAACTAGCTAAACGCTTTGCAGTAAGTGCCGGGACTATTCATGTACGGGTCGAAAAGATGAAACAAGCGGGAATTATTACAGGCACCCAAGTCAGTATTGATGCCAAACAGCTTGGTTACGATGTTTGCTGTTTTATTGGTATTAACCTCAACAATGCCCGTGATTACCCACAAACTTTACTGCATTTAAAAGAGCTAGAAGAAGTCGTAGAAGCCTATTACACCACAGGTAATTACAGTATATTTATCAAAGTAATGGCACGCTCAATTGATCATCTACAAGATGTGTTAATTAACAAAATACAAGCCATCGAAGCTATTCAATCAACAGAAACGCTGATCTCATTACAAAACCCTATTAGCCGTGCTGTTGTTCCCTAGGGTATAATCAGCGCCAATTAGAATCCGTCAACGAGCACACAACTATGGATACAACTCGCTTTGAGCGTGTTAAGCGCGTGTTAGACCGCCGCCAAACGGACCTAACGGTTTGTTTAGAAGAAGTACATAAGCATCATAATTTATCAGCCATTGCCCGCACAGCTGACGCGACAGGCTGCCATCATGTTCATGCTGTATGGCCAGAGAATCAAAAATGGTTAACTAACAATACCTCAGGTGGTAGTAAAAACTGGCTAGAAACTCACTTGCATCGCAATATCGATGAAGCCGTTGCTATGATGCGTGCACAAAATCCGGAAGTACAAATTTTAGCAACTCACCTCAGCGACGATGCAGTCGACTTTCGTGAAATAGATTACACCAAACCGACGGCTGTTATTGTTGGCCAAGAACGTGATGGTATTTCACCACGCGCCCTCGCTCATGCTGATAAAAATATCATTATCCCAATGCAAGGAATGGTGCAATCTCTTAATGTATCTGTTGCTGCGGCACTTATTCTATTTGAAGCTCAGCGCCAACGTGAAGAAGCCGGACTTTACAACCGCGATATGCTTGATGCGAAAGTTAAACACCGCATCTTGTTTGAGGGCTGCCACCCTATCATTGCCGAACAATGCCGCGAAAAAGAGCTACCGTACCCTGAGCTTGATGAAAATGGTGAAATTGTTGCTGATGAAACGTTCTGGAACATTTTAAAACACACGCAACCGCTTGAAGCCACTAACGAGTGCAAGTAAACTGAAAAACAGTCTACTAATTAATAATTTGAGTCACCTTTGAGTCATCCTAGCTTAGCGTTATACCCAATTACTGAATTAAAAGGCGTCGGCCCGAAAATGGCCGAGCGCCTTGCTAAGCTAAATATTCATACGGTGCAAGACATGCTGTTTCATTTGCCTCACCGCTATGAAGACCGTACCCGCATTCACCCAATCTGTGAACTCCAACCGCATAGCCATGTTAGTGTTGAAGCCACCATTGAAACCAGCCAAATTACCTTTGGAAAAAGACGCATGCTGGTTTGCCAAGTAAATGATGGAACGGGCCGATTGACGCTGAGGTTTTTTAACTTTAGCGCGGCTCAAAAAAATGCCTTAAGTACAGGTAAAATCATTCGTTGCTTTGGTGAGATCCGCCGTGGCAGAGTTGGCTTTGAAATGACACATCCGGAATACAGCTTATCGGATACCCCTTCTGAGCAACCAACTAATACCACGCTTACGCCGGTTTATCCTGTTACCGAAGGGCTAAAACAGTTATCTATTCGTGCACTAAGCGATCAAGCACTTGCACTACTAACTAAATACCCTGTCGAAGAGTTACTGCCAGAACAGTTTCAGCCAACCGGAATGCGTTTAGCCGATGCACTTATGACCTTACATCGCCCACAAAACGATGTTGATTTAACTGCCCTTGAACAAGGTATGCACCCTGCCCAGCAACGGCTAGTTTTTGAAGAGTTGCTTGCGCAAAACTTAAGCCTTTTAAAGCTGCGCCAAAAAGGGCAAACGGTAAAAGCGGTTGCTTTAAAGCCTCATAACCAACTTGAGCAACAGTTTTTAGCTAATTTAGCCTTTAGCCCAACTAACGCGCAAAGTCGTGTGGTGGCAGAAATCAAAGGTGACTTACAACACCCGTTTCCGATGATGCGCCTAGTACAAGGCGATGTTGGCTCAGGTAAAACACTCGTCGCAGCACTCAGTGCGCTCACCGCTATCAGCGAAGGCTACCAAGTCGCTTTAATGGCACCAACAGAGATTTTATCAGAGCAACATGGCATCAACTTTAGCCAATGGTTTAATCAACTCGGTGTTGAAGTCGCTTGGTTAGGTGGCAAAAGTAAAGGTAAAGAGCGCACAGCAACTTTGGAAAAAATCGCCTCTGGGGAAGCGCAAATGATTGTTGGCACCCATGCGTTATTTCAAGAACAGGTTGAGTTTAACAATCTCGTTTTAATTATTATTGATGAGCAACACCGCTTTGGTGTTCATCAGCGCTTATCACTGCGTGAAAAAGGCCGCTTTGGTGACTGTTACCCGCATCAATTAGTGATGACAGCAACACCTATCCCGCGAACGCTAGCAATGACAGCCTACGCCGACTTAGAAACCTCAGTGATTGATGAGTTACCACCCGGTAGAACGCCTATCACAACGGTGGCGATTCCTGATGCACGCCGAGACGAAATTATTCAACGTGTGAGGACAGCGTGTACAGAGCAAAGTCGTCAAGTGTATTGGGTTTGCACTCTGATTGATGAATCTGAAGTACTGCAATGCCAAGCCGCGGAAGATAGCGCAGAGCAATTAAAAGCGGCATTGCCAGAGCTAAACGTTGGCTTAGTGCATGGCCGGATGAAAGCCGCCGAAAAACAAGCTATTATGAGTGAGTTTAAAGCAGGTAATATTCATGTACTCGTTGCCACAACGGTGATTGAAGTAGGTGTTGATGTGCCTAATGCCAGCCTTATCATTATTGAAAACCCTGAGCGGTTAGGGCTTGCACAACTCCACCAGCTGCGCGGCCGTGTTGGTCGTGGGGCTACGGCATCACACTGTGTTTTACTCTATCACGCGCCATTATCAGCTACAGCGCAAAAACGCTTAGGTGTGCTGCGTGAAAGTAATGATGGCTTTGTTATTGCTGAGCGAGATCTCGAAATCCGTGGCCCTGGTGAAGTACTTGGTACCAAACAAACAGGCCTAGCCGAATTTAAAATCGCCGACTTAAACCGCGATAAACAAACACTCGACCATGTAAGACCCATTGCCTACAAAATTTTGAACGACTATCCAGAGCTTACCGATAAATTGATTCAACGTTGGCTTGCTGGCAAATCAAACTACGCACAAGCTTAATCGCAAGTCTAACTAGGCTACAAATTCTCGGCTAGAACAAAAAAGCCCAGCTAATTAGCTGGGCTGACAAGTTAGGGAGTTATCCAAAGGTTGGATTAGAACTTGTATTCAATACCAACACCTAGGTAGTCTTGGTCAACTTGATTGTCTGTATCAAACGTTGAGTAGAAACCAAATACTTTGGTGTTTTTGCTAAGCTTGTGATCAACACCTGCAGAAATAGCTGTTTTCTTGTCGCCTTCGTCAAAGTCAATTACTTGGTACTGTACTTTGAAAGTATTGCTATTCATTTGGTAAGCAGCATTTACTAAGTAACCATCAGCTTCTGCACTACCATCCACTTTTTCTTGTGTTTGGTACATAGCACCTAGTTTGAAGTCACCTAGTTTACCTTGAACTGTTGCACGAACAATGTCGTAACCTTTTACTTCGCTGTCAGCTGCAACTGATGCATAAAGTTTGCTTTCTTTAAGTTTAGCATCGCCGTAAGTTAACGCTACTGAGTAACCGTTATCAGCGTCTACATCATCTTCAGCTACATAAGTTGCTAATACTTTGAAGCCACTGAAGTCTTTAGAAGCATAAGAAATTGTGTCGCCTAAACGGTTTTCACCTTTAAATGCGTTCTTGATATCACCTTCAAGGTCATTGAATAAATCAACTTTACCTTGAGACTGCTTCATTGCTGTATCGTTACGACCGATAACAACTTGACCAAAGCTACCTTTAACACCTACGTATTGGTTACGTGCAGTGATGTTATCGTCATTGTCGCCTTTTGAATCAGCGTCTGATACGTCTACACCAAACTCAAATTTATAAACCGCTTCTAAGCCTTCAGAAATTTTTTCTGAACCTTTTAAGCCAAAACGTGAGTTATTGCTTTTAATTTCAGTGAAAGACCCTTCGCCATCATCTGATGATTGAACAGTCACGTTTGCTTTACCATATACATCTACATCAGCTAATGCAGAAAAAGATAAACCACCAAATAAAGCTAGGAATAAGCTAGACTTTGCAAATTTCATGTCGTTTCCTCAATAATCGCAACAAAAAACACATGTTGTGTTTCAATGCGCGCAGTGTGACAGCGAAAAATGACAGAAAGATGACAATTGAAACAAAAGCGTCAATTTAGCTTCATAAAATGTAATTATTTTTGAAATAAAAACGTAACCTGCTGTTRCAGCATTAATTTTTTATGAAAGCTAAATTAAATTAATTTTAAGCTTTTATTTGTAGTTCAGTTAATAAGGTCACTAACTTCTCTAATAAAGGGGTTTGCTCATTATCTCTGTGATAAGCAACAAACACATCACGCGAAGTATGCGCAACATCTTCAACATGATAAAGCTCACCAGATTCAAGCTGCTCTTCAACTAATAACTGAGGAATAAACGCGCTACCGCCGCATTTCAAAATTAAATCAAGCGCAATACGACCTGTACTGGTTCTGAAATAAGGAGGAGCGTGACCATTAAACTCACGAGCATGCCATAAAGAAAAGGTGGTACCCCAGTCGACATAAACATATTGGTTATCGAAAAAGTTTTCACTATTTGCAGTTTCAAAGGCGCTCACTGGAATAATGGGTAGCTCACAAATTCGCTGTACAACCAGTTCATCTACTTTAGGGGGATCGAACAACACCGCCAAATCTAATGTACGTTCCAATAATAAGCGAGTACTCTCTTGCTGTGCTTTAACTTCAGCAACTAACGACACACCCGGCATAGCAGAAACAATATTAGTAATACCAAACTGTAAAAATGCATCCCAAATATTAGGTGTTCCCGCTAAGCTAATTTGCTTGTGCATATTATCTGCAAGTGCCACATCAACTTTTGCGCGCTGCATACCTGTAATGATCATTTGTGCGTGTGGCAGTAGTCGCTCACCTGGCGCCGTTAACTGTATGTTGTTTCGTTGACGAATAAATAAGTTAACGCCTAAACCTTGCTCTAATTGTCGGATCCGAAAACTCACTGCAGACTGTGTAATATATAAATTTTCAGCTGCTTTACCGAAATGGCGCGTACGAACCACTTCAACAAAAGTCTTCAATAAATCGATATCCATTTTTTACCCTTACGATAAAAATAATTTGTTTAATAAAATCGACAACTTGATCCATACTCCAGCAAGAAATTAGGGCATGAGGATAAAGCCATGAGCAATGACATTTCATCACTTCGTCAGGCATTTGCAAGCCAACGTCAATTCTATGATGATCAAAATTTCCCACGCGGTTTTGGTCGTAGTGGTCACTTCACTTTGCTAGAAGCCGACATTCTCGAGCAGCATGGTGTTGTTCTAAAGGGTTTATACAACAAAACCCTAGAACCACAAAATGAATTTCAAACTCAATTTGTACAAGTTGTTACCGGTAACCTTGAAGCGACTAATCCGATTGAGCGCGCTTGGATCAAATACCTTAAGCAAACAACCTGTAAAACCAAGTTTCACACATTATTTGGGCGCTCTCGCATTGCGACCTCAACACCACAAAGTGTTGAATATTATTCTGAGTCAGACAGCCTATAACAATTTGCTTTTTTACCCTTTTAGGGTTAAAACTTGTAATAACTTTTGTTTCGCCAATAAGTTATTACAAGGCAAGCTGTGACTCGAAGAATATTAATAATTGAAGATACGCCAACCATTGCGCGGGTGCAAAAGCACATCGCGCAAAAAGTAGGCTATGAAGCCGACATAGCCGGTAGCTTAGCTGAGGCAAAAGAGCTTATTAGCAAGCACAATTACTTTTGTGCCGTAGTAGATTTTATTCTGCCTGATGCGCCAACCGGTGAAGCAGTTCCTTGCACCATCGAAGCCGACATTCCTACCATTGTAATGACAGGTAATCTTGACGAAACAACACGTAATATCGTTGAAAAACACCCCATCATTGATTACATCACCAAAGAAAATAAACAAGCCTATCAATATCTAGAAAAACAACTGGCTCGCTTGCCTCGTAATGAGCAAATATTAGTACTAGTAGTCGATGATTCAGCAGCAACGCGCCACCATATTTGCAACTTATTAACCCGTCATAAATACCAAACACTCGAAGCTGTTGATGGTGTTGATGCTTTAAAAGTACTGGCTGAAAACCCAAAAATATCGGTGATCATTACCGATAACGAAATGCCTAACATGAATGGGGATGAGCTCTGTGTCGAAATTCGCCGTTTATATTCTAACGATGAAAAAGCCGTGATTGGCATATCTGCACTCGATACTTTGCACCTTTCGACGCGCTTTTTGAAATCTGGCGCAGACGATTACCTTCGCAAGCCATTTAACAATGAAGAGTTTTATTGTCGACTTAGCCAAAACGTCGACATGCTTGAAAACATTAAAACGATTCGTTTACAAGCAAACACTGATTACCTCACAAAACTCCCTAATCGCCGCTATTTCTTTGGTGAAGCAAACAGCCATCTGAAAGCTGCAAAAGTGTCAGATACCTCAGTCTCTTTAGCCATGATTGATATTGACCACTTTAAGTCAATTAACGATAACTACGGTCATGATGCCGGCGATGACGTATTAAAGGGCCTATCGCAATGTATGGCAAAGTATTTTGAAGATAACTTAGTAGGCCGCTTTGGTGGTGAAGAGTTTGCAGTCTATTTTGCTGATCAAGACCCACAAGAATCGTTGCAACGTTTAGAGAAATTCCGCTTGTTTGTTGAAAAGCACAGCCCTGAGTTCAGTAAAAACCGAATCAAGTTTACGCTGTCGATTGGTTTTCATAATGGGCCTGTTTATAGTTTGGATGAACTAATAAAACAGGCCGATTTAAAGCTTTATCAAGCTAAAGACACTGGCCGCAACAAGCTAGTAAGCTAAGCCTACACAGGCTTAGTCACAGCCTCTAATTGCGCTTTGCGTTGCTTACGGCTCTGACGATACGAATCCCAGCTAAATAATGCCAAAGCGCTCCAAATACATGCAAATGTCACCACACGCTCAGCATCAAATACCTCACCGTAAAATGCCACGGCAAGCATAAACATTAAGCTTGGGCCAATGTACTGAAAAAAGCCAAGTGTACTGTATTGCAGACGCTTTGCTGCACCAGTAAAACATAACAGCGGTAAGGTTGTCACCACACCAGCACTAATGAGTAACACGTTAATGTGCCAATCGTTTGCAGTTAAATCAGAGCTTGCTGATGGCGCCATCAACCACCAGTAAATAAGCGCAACTGGCAATAAAATAAGTGCTTCGAGCAATAACCCTGGCAATGATTCGATTGGTAACTTTTTACGTAATAGACCATAAATAGCAAACGAACCTGCTAATGAGAAAGCAACCACAGGGAATGAACCAAAACTCACAAGCTGTAGCAACACACCACAAAGCGCTAGACCTACCGCAACGCCTTGCCACTTGCGTAATCGCTCACCTAAAAACAACATACCAAGCAACACGTTTAGTAGTGGGTTGATGTAATAACCTAAACTGGCATCGAGCATGTGATTATTGTTCACGGCCCAAATAAATAACCCCCAGTTAAAGCCAAGTAAACTTGCTGTTATTACCAACATCAAAAGTAATTTAGGTTGTCCAAGCACCACCCGAATACGCTGCCATTGATGACGAGCTGCAATAATAAGAAGTAAAAATAACACCGACCAAATAACACGGTGCATTAAGATTTCAAACGCAGAAATTTGCTGTAAAAACTTAAAGTAAATGGGCGCAAGACCCCACATAAAAAAGGCTAAACAAGCGAAAATGACGCCTTTTCGCTGCTCAATGTTGGTAGGCATAAGTTTGGCTTTATAGTTTAAAAACGCTATTTTACGCCCCCTAAGCAGTGACGCAACCAAAACACGCTAAATAAACCCATGTATTTACTTCCTAAAAGGGACTGCCATTGTTGCAAAGTAACGCCTTGATATTAAGCACCAGTGAAACGCTGAATTCTGCATCTTGAGGTCGTTTGTGTATATTGCTAAAGACATCGTTATAAAAAACCACTAAAATGCTCGGCGATGAATACCAATACCACAACGTCCAACACACCCATTCGATCACCACAAGCTGTACTCAAACAAGTGTTTGGTTACAAGGATTTTCGTGATGGCCAAGAAGCGATTATAGCCGCTGCGCTAGACGGACAAGACTCGCTTGTTCTTCTACCAACCGGTGGAGGCAAATCATTATGCTATCAAGTACCCGCTTTGATCCTCGATGGTGTGACTGTGGTTATCTCGCCGCTTATTTCCTTGATGCAAGACCAAGTTGCCCAACTAAGAGCACTCGGCGTGCAAGCGGCCTACATCAATAACAGCCTGCCTTTTGAAGAGCAACAAGCTGTCTATCAGCAATTGCACTATGGGCAAATTAAGCTGTTATATGTTGCACCAGAAAAAGTACTGCAACACGAATTTTTAGAGCGCTTGAGTCATCTAAAACTCGCACTTTTTGCAATTGATGAAGCTCACTGTGTGTCGCATTGGGGTCATGACTTTAGGCCACATTACTGTCGGCTCAACGAGTTAAAGCAACGCTTTATGCATGTGCCCATGATGGCGCTTACAGCAACGGCAGATAAAGCAACTCGTTACGATATTATTGAACAGCTTCAGCTTAACCACCCTTACGTGCACACTGGTAGCTTCGATAGACCTAACATTCGTTACACCATAGAAGAAAAATTTAAACCTATGGTACAGCTGCTTCGATATTTAAAAGAGCAGCAAAACCAGAGTGGCATTATTTACTGCACCAGCCGCAAACGGGTTGATGATGTAGCCGAAAAACTTGCTGACGCAGGATTTAATGCCGCGGCCTACCATGCAGGAATGAGTAACGAGCAACGCCAATTTGTGCAATCTGGCTTTGCCCGTGACGATATTCAAATTGTGGTTGCGACTGTTGCCTTTGGCATGGGGATAAATAAACCAAACGTACGTTTTGTGGTGCATTACGATATTCCAAAAAGCATCGAGGCTTACTACCAAGAAACCGGTCGTGCAGGTCGTGATGGCTTGGCAGCTGAAGCGATTATGTATTTTGATCCGGCAGACATAGGCCGCGTACGCCGCTTTTTTGAAGATATTGAAGACGAGCAACGTCGTCGTGTTGAAGAGCAGCGCTTTAATGCCATGGCAAGCTTCGCCGAAGCACAAACATGCCGCAGACAAATCTTGCTCAATTATTTTAGTGAATATAAACGCGAAACCTGTGGTAACTGTGATATTTGCTTAAACCCACCTACTAGCTTTGATGGCACCCTTGTCGCGCAACAAGCCTTGTCGTGTGTGTATCGTGCTGAGCAACGTTTTGGTATAGGCTATATCGTTGAGTTACTTCGCGGTGCAAACACTAGCCGCATTCGAGATAACAATCACCACCAGTTAAGCACCTATGGCATCGGTAAAGAGCACAGTGTAGAGTTTTGGCTAAGTATTTTAAGGCAGCTTATCCATCAAGGGTTATTAAGCCAAGACATTACCCAAGGTTCGTCATTACGCTTAACCGAAGCCGCCCGTGCAGTTCTTAAAAGTGAATATGCACTGCAACTTGCTGAACCTCGCTTACAAGCTAAGCACGTTTACCAAGATAAACTCGCTCAGTTTAATTACGATAAAAAGCTATTTGCGAAATTACGCGCTTTACGTAAAGAGTTGGCAGATGCCGATGATGTTCCACCTTATGTGGTATTCAATGATAAAACCCTCGCTGAAATGGCGCAGTTAATGCCAACCAACGACAGTGAGTTTTTGAAGGTGTCAGGTGTTGGTTTCACTAAGCTCAATAAGTACGGCGCACCGTTTTTAAATACCATTCGCGACTATCTTGCCACCAATTAGGACTGCTATGACTGAACTAACCTATGATGCCGAGCATGAGATTATTCTTGTAACGTCGAGTGAGCTTCCACACGATGAAGACTTTGAGCTTTGGGCAACCCTTTTCTTACACGCGCCAGCTATAACAACTGCCGACTTTGATGCCGGTGCTGATCGTCACCAATTACGCTTTCACTTTACAGATCATAGTTTTAATCTAAACTTTGAACATTACAGTGAAAGTATTTGGATCAATGCTGAAGGCATAGAAGCCAGTGCTGCATTACCACAACTTCATCAGTATTTAGTAGCGCAATTACAATAATAAGCTAGACATTTTCCCACGCTTAGTATGTAGTAGTTGCACAGGAGATACTCAACTAAGGGTGTAAATGGGATTTAAGCAGTCGCACTTTGTTGCTAGGTTAATAACACTATTACCTATCTGCATAGCAACCAATGTTCTTGCAGAGCAGTTGTTTACTGCCGATAATAATTATTGTCAAAACCAACGCACGCTTAAATCACAAGATAATAACCTTCGCCGCCAGCTCGATGCCGATAATCCACTACCCGATGCCGCTAATAACCGTAAAATAGTCTCTATTGAACTTGAACAGCTGAACGTCTTTAACACTGAGCTTGAAGAAGAAAATAACTTTTTATTCCGGTTTGCCAATCGCGCTCACATGACTACTGAGCCGAATGTAATACACAGCGTTTTATTGTTCGAAGAAGGTGATGTTTACAATCCACGTAAATTGCTAGAGTCAGAGCGATTACTGCGTAAACAAGGCTATTTATATGATGCACGTATCAACGCAAAGCTCGATTGTGATGGCAATGTACATGTAAAAGTAATTACGCGCGATCTGTGGACATTATTGCCTGAAATAAGCTTTAGCCGTAGCGGCGGTGAGAATGAGTCGAGTATCGGCTTTCGCGAGTCAAACTTTTTAGGCTGGGGTAAACGAGTGTCATTTAGCCGCACCCGTGATGCTGATCGCACTGGTTACCTATTTGTGTATGACGATCCACATATATTCTCTAGCCGTTATCAAGGACGTTTAGAATACTCAGACAACGATGACGGTAAACGTCATTACCTCGATGTCAGCTACCCGTTTTTCTCGATTGATACGCCCTACAGCTACGGTGTTACAAGTTACTCTGATCAACGCCGAGAGTCACTTTACTATCGCGGTGATGTAGTTAGTGAGTTTGAACAAAAAACCTTATTAAACCGCGCTTACTTTGGTCATTCATCACAACTTGGTAACAGTTGGACCCAGCGTATTAAGCTTGGCATCGAAAACCGCGAAGAAACCTTTAAAGAAACGCCATTTACGCGCTTTCCAATCGCTGAAGATAGAACGCTGAGTTACCCTTACGTAAGTGGCCAATGGTTTGAAGATCATTACGTTAAGGTTAGAAATTTCGATAGCATCTACCGCACAGAAGACCTGAACCTCGGTTGGAATATCCATGCTTTACTCGGCTATTCGAGTAATAATTTTAGCGATGATGCTAGCCGTACTATTTATTCGTTCTCCTTATCAAAAGCGCATTACTCTGGAGACAACCAGTTATGGCGCTTTAAAGCAGACCTTGATGGCTACTGGAATGAAGAAACCGATGATGTTGAAAACCTATTCGCTAGCACGCAGCTACAGTATTATCTCAATACCACACTAAGGCAAAGCTGGTACGCCAAAGTACGCTTACAATATGCTGAAAAACTCACTGCTGATAAACAACTCACTATTGGTGGTGAAAATGGCCTACGTGGATACCCGCTTGACTACCAAGTAGGCGACCGCAGCTTTTTAGTGACTCTAGAAAAACGCTACTACTGGGAATATGACTTACTGCAATTGTTTAAAGTCGGTGGTGCCGCATTTTATGATATTGGTAGAGCCTGGTATAACGACAAAGATAATGGTGCCAATGGTAACGTGCTACAAAATGTGGGTGTGGGCCTTCGCTTAGCGCCAAGCCGTGCCAATGCCGGTACGGTTATTCACCTAGATATTGCCGCACCTATTAACAAACAAGATGACGATATTGACTCTGTGCAATGGCTAGTAACGGTTAAAAATACCTTTTAAAGTGGTGTTATTGTTAAGCTAAAATCGAAACGTAAAATATTAACTTAGGAACCCTTTTGGACTTCGTCGAATTCTTTAACGAGCAATATCATTTAATCGTGACTGTTATCGCGGTTTTGCTCTATCCGCTACTGCGTAAGACCACCAAAAAGCTGCTGTTAAAAGCAATTAAAGGCAAGGCTGATCCGCATCGCGAATACCGTGCTGAGCTGTTGCTCAATATCATTCTTGCCATTGTTATGCTGTGCTTAGTGTTAGTTTTTTGGGGTATAGAGCTACGCGGCTTATTAGTACTTGGCTCATCAATTTTTGCCATGCTAGGTGTCGCGCTTTTTGCCGCCTGGTCTTTACTAAGTAACCTAACAGCTTTCTTGTTGATGTTTATTCAAAACGACTGCCGTGTTGGCTTTTGGGTAAGAGTAATTGACGGTGCAAACTTCTTAGAAGGCCGCATTATCGAAATGGGCTTAATGAATGTTGTACTTGAGCATGTTGATGGTCACAAAGTGATTTACCCAAACAACATCTTTGTCACCCGCCCTGTAATGGTGTTAAAGAACCCGCCAACAGCGACTAAAGTGCCAACCATAAAACGTATTTTAGGCCCAAAAAAGTAACGGCTTAAAGTTAACGAGATGCTTGCTAAAAAGGTGTTCTTTTTCTGCTTCCATAGGCGATTAATATAAAACTAAATAAAATGACTAAAGGGTGAAATAACACGATATGAGCAACACTTAGCTCTGTAAAAAAGCCGTGCGTAAGTGAAATAGCAAGCGTGAATAAGCCTGTATAAAATAGCAATATTTTCATCTTTGATCCTTTAGTCATTCTTACGACAATTAAGTAAGTAAAAAACTATAAACCTTGCACTTGCTCTAAGGTCAAGTAATAGATGGGGACAGGCAGATACAAAAAAGCCAAACATATAGTTTGGCTTTTTGAATTACAGAATAGGGTATTAGTTATTTAAATCTGCGGTTTTTAACTCGTCTTCAATATCACTTATTTCATCAATAAAGTTTTCGAGCTGTTGTTCAACTAGGCTGTTTGCATGAGCAAAGTAAGCAAGATGAAATACGGCATCCCCCTCGTTTACCAGCGGCATAGTCTGCTGACCAATGACAATACCACTTCGCGGCGCGAGTAGTTCAAGTTCAGCATCACCAAGAGGGCTGCTTATGTAAGCGAGGACCTGCCCTTTCATTACTCGCTCACCCAGTGATACTTGTGCACGAACAATACCGTCAACTTCAGCACGTATCCAACTCGTCGAGCTTGCAATAATCGGCTCTGGTAGCTTTTTAGCACGTTTGCCGCGCACCATTTTTAAATGGCGCATGACATAATCAACACCTTGCACACCTGCTGCAATGGCAATTGGGTCAAAGCGCAGCGCTTCGCCGGCTTCGTAGGTAATAACGGGTATTCCTAAATTGGCCGCTTCACTGCGTAATGAGCCATTGCGAAGTGACGCATCAATCACCGCAGGAGTACCAAACGCTTTTGCCATGGCTGCTGTTGCAGGGTCGCTCAAATTAGCGCGAATTTGCGGCAAGTTAGTTCGGTGAATTGCCCCTGTGTGTAAATCAATAATATGCGTACAATGCATTGCCACTTGAGTAAAAAACGCATTCGCCATTCGCCCAGCTAACGAGCCACGCGTTGAGCCCGGAAAACTGCGGTTCATGTCACGACGGTCTGGTAAGTAGCGTGACTTATGAATAAAACCAAACACATTCACAATCGGTACCGCAATAATAGTACCGCGCAATTGCTCAGGATCGATTTTAGCAAGCAACTGCCTAACAACCTCAACACCATTGAGCTCATCACCGTGAATTGCAGCACACACCATTAATACAGGTCCTTGCTGCACACCATTGACGACTTCAATTGGAATATTTAACGGCGAGTGGGTGTAAAGCTTGGCAGCTTCAATTGCAAATGTTTTACGTTCGCCAACACCCACCGTATCGCCTAAAATTGAAAACGGTGTATTTTTCTTAACCTTAGCCACGCACTTTTCCTTTTAATAGAGCGCTTATTTTCCTATGGGTAAAGGTTTAACCTTTACCACGAGTTGCTGTTTTCTTTGACGCCGCTGTTTTTTCAATAAACTCGACAATCATGCCTGCAATATCTTTACCGGTTGCAACTTCAATACCTTCAAGACCAGGTGATGAGTTAACCTCCATCACCAATGGACCACGTGCAGAGCGAAGTAAATCAACACCCGCAACGTTTAAGCCCATCGCTTTAGCTGCAGCAACCGCTGTTTTTCTTTCTTCTGGAGTAATACGAACCAAAGTCGCA
Source organism: Pseudoalteromonas shioyasakiensis (assembly GCF_022398475.1). GTDB lineage: Bacteria > Pseudomonadota > Gammaproteobacteria > Enterobacterales > Alteromonadaceae > Pseudoalteromonas. The sequence goes on from NZ_JAKEVM010000030.1 coordinate 24,657, forward strand.
CTACCACCACGGTGTAAGTTAGAACGGAATTCACCTTCTTGCGCTTGACGCTTCATCGCGGCAATTACTTTATCGCCTAATACAAAGCAGCGAATATCAGCACCGCCCGCTTCTTTGATATACTCTTGCACCATGATGTTGGCTTTTAAGCCCATAAACGCTTCGATTACACTTTCTGCAGCTTTGCGTGTTTCCGCTAATACCACACCGATACCTTGGGTACCTTCAAGTAGCTTAATAACGACTGGCGTGCCACCCACCATGCTTAATAAATCTTTTACGTCATCTGGTTTACTTGCAAAGCCTGTCACTGGCATACCCACACCTTTACGAGAGAGTAGCTGAAGTGAACGTAACTTGTCGCGCGAGCGAGTGATCGCCACAGATTCATTGACAGGGTATACACCCATCATTTCAAACTGACGTAATACCGCACAGCCATAGAAAGTTACTGACGAACCAATACGCGGCACGATAGCGTCAAAATCCTTTAAATTTTCACCACGGTAATGGATTTCTGGCTGCTCTGAATTGATGTTCATATAACAACGAAGTGCATCAATCACTTTCACTTCGTGGCCACGCTGCTCTGCGGCTTCAATTAAGCGACGTGTTGAATACAAATTTTGGTTGCGAGATAAAATACCAAGTTTCATAAGTTAAAAACCTTAACTGATAAACTCATACACGTAGCAACGTGTGATAAGTCCTTTTCCTATAATAAATGAGATAAAGCCGGATCAACGACTATGCGATTTTCCATTGCTGTACGCCCTAACAACATTCTAAACTTCATTGTTGAACGGTTACTTAAAGTCACCCTTACAGGCCAGCTTTGGGTTCCTGCGACTAATTTTGTTTCAATAAAGTAGCGTAGCTCACGCTGACCGCTTGAACTGGTCACATACTTACGCTCAACTACTTTGGCACGACACTCTACCGTTGTTTCTACATCGTCTTGTAGAGGATGGGTAGTAAATTTCACCCATGCTTCGCCATTTTCTGAAAATTCCTCAATGTCAAAAGCATGAATACATGAAGTTCTCGCTCCGGTATCAACTTTTGCTTTGATTTTTTCTATTCCCAGTTCAGGCAGGCCAAGCCATTCTCGCCAGCCAACAATAATTTTTGCGCTCATTAATGTGCCCTCTATAAAAAAGTGTCTTATACGCTACAGAGCTAGAAACACCAACGAAATATATTTATCCACTCGATAAGTCGATTTCATTAATGTAGTCTTGACTATATTAATGTATTTACTCAACCATATAGCACTATTTGTAAAACGAGAGTTCAATATGATCAATGGGTTACTTCATGTCTTAATTTTAGACGAACAAGGCGGTGCACGTGCTATTGAAAATAGTACTGAGCTGCAAAATTGGCAACCCGAACACGGAAAACTTTGGGTGCACATGGACTACAGTCAAGCTGAAGCCGTTGACTGGCTTGAGCAAAGTAATTTATTAACTGATTACGAGCTTGAGTCCCTGATTGCTGATGAAACACGTCCGCGTTTAAGCAAAGTCACCAATGGTAATATGCTGTTTTTACGTGGGGTTAACTTAAACCCTGCGCAAAGCCCAGAAGACATGGTCTCGTTACGCTTATTTATTAACGAAAATATTGTGATCACAACCCGTAAGCGCCGTTTATTATCGGTGCAGGATGTTGTTGAATCGTTCGATGGCAGCAATGGTCCTTGCTCAATCTCTGAGTTAGTTTGCCAATTAGCGCAAAACTTAACATCGCGTATGCAAGCTGTTATCGACAGTTTAGATGACACACTCGATGGCTTTGAAGATGAAATTGATGAACCAAACAAAGGCTTTGATCATCAATCATTAGCACAAATACGCCGCCAAACAATCGCGTTAAAACGTTATTTAAGACCACAAAAAGAAGCGCTCATTACTTTGTTAAACAACAAATATAAGTGGTTAGATGAAGACGATAAAGCACGCTTAAACGAAACAACCAATATGTTGATCCGTTATTTAGAAGAGCTAGATAGCTCAATTGAACGCGCGCAAATTATTCAACAAGCAATTACTAGCCAAGTGTCTGAGCAACTAAACCAACGCATGTATGTGATGTCGGTAGTTGCAGCACTGTTTTTACCACTTGGCTTTTTAACTGGCTTACTAGGTGTAAACGTAGGCGGTATTCCAGGCACTGAAAGCCCTTACGCATTTAGCTTATTTATTATTTTCTTAGTGGTGCTAACCGTTGGGATTGGTATTTACTTTAAAAATAAGAAGTGGTTATAACGCAACAACCTTTTTAATTAAATCAAGGCGGGCGGCATGTTCGCCTTTTTTTGTTGCCAAAATCAGGTGCTCACCATCGGAGTTGAGTATTTTAAGGGTCTCTGCTTTTCCTTCTAACTGCTCACCAGATACTAAGGTAATACGTAATAAGGATTTATGCATGCACCATAATTCATATTTATCGTAGTCGCCACATGCGATAGGTTGATAAGTCATTGGCTTTTTGAGATTGCTGAAGGAATAAATCGAGCTTAGAAGATATTAAAGTGAAGAGCAAATGGCGCTCTCGGCAGGGATCGAACCTGCAACTTAGCCTCCGGAGGGCCACGTGATATCCATTTCACCACGAGAGCACATTTGTCGTCGTCAATACTGACTCGCGATATCAGCATGACAACCCGGCAATGATAATGGCATCTTGTGCTAAATGCTAGCATCGAGGCCTTTATATGCACATAAATTCAGCAATTTGCATTAAAACACTTCACTTTCGTGCAGAACCAAGGTATTAACGTATACTTAATAAAATTAATAACAAGGTGGCAGTATTGCCATGTAAGGGGAATTTGATCATGAGTTTAATGTCTACAGAGCAAGTCGCGGAGTTTTTAGGTGTAAAAGTCGAACGCGTAAAACGTCTTGCTCGCGAGCATTTACTGATCTCGAAATCACAAGATGACAAAGGTGAACCTTTGTTTGATCCAGAAGACGTAAAAAAATATAAAGAACTTGCCGAGCGAATTGGCGGTCTTTAATTTTTAGCTTTTTCTATGAAGTGGTTAAGCTGTGTTAGCAGGGGCGCCACTTTATCCATCGCACCACGTTGTTCGTACCAACAAATACATAAAAGCAAAAACAGCGCATGAAATGCCTCGAGCTTTTCAATTGATAAGTAAAACTCATGATGTTCGCACACTAACGCTTGGTAACGTTTAAGTAACACTAATTGCTGCTCGTCATTTAACGCAAAGCTCACCACCAGCGCAGCTAAGTCAAAATAAACATCGTTGCTTTTGGCATATTCAAAGTCGATTAAAAACATACCCGACTCATTCACAATGATATTTTCTTTTACTAAATCATTATGACAAAAACCCATGTCTTTAGGCGCTGAAGCAATATAAGCCAGTGACTGTTTAATTAGCTCAGCATGTTGCTGATAACGCGCTGTTTGCTGGTAGTAGTTAATTTCGTAGGCAATATCCATCGGCTCGGTTAGCACAGGGTAACGATGTAAATTAACTAAGTCGGGCAATAAGCTACTACAAAACTCACCGCTGGCAATGCTGCCTGCCACGTATTCGAAAATAGCCGTATCGGTTGCTTGTTCGAACCAAAGTGGGGCTGGGCAGCAGCTTTGCTTTGCAAAATGCGCTTGCGCCGCAAGGCCAATCGCCGGCCAATGGTCGCGATAGTGCTTAACCAAGAAATCTTGGCTTGCTGTTTTAACTAGGTAGTTATCATTGCTTAGCCCCTCAACCAGCGGACTGATTGAGGTGATAACTAAACGTGAGTTGAAGCGCGTAAAAAGCGCGTGAATTTGTTGCTCAGTTTTCATCTATAGCTGTGCAAGCGGCTTAGCCTGATGCTGCTCGTATTCTTCATACCAGGTTTTAAAGCCCCATGCGGCCATAATGGTGTAAAACACGAAAAGTACTAAGGTTGGGTAATACCCTTTTTCAAAGTATAGGTACATAGATGCTGCATCAATTACAATCCAGTACAACCAGTTTTCCAGTACTTTCTTGGCAACAAGGTAGGTTGTCACCACCGCAAAACAGGTGGTAAAGCTGTCTAAATAAGCAAAATCAGCGTGGGTGTAATTGGTCATCACAAAACCAATGGCAACTGAAGCCAGTGAGGTGGCAAGCAAAATCACCGCATGACGCTTTAACGACCATGAAATAATGGGCAGATGATCTTTATTATTCACGCCCCTGCGCCAAACCACCCAACCATATACCGCCATATACATGTAGTAAAAATTAAGTAGCGACTCCATCAACAGTGCGCCATTCCAGTACATTACGGTATAAATAAAGGTGCTCACAAACGCGGCTGGCCAACACCATAAGCTTTCTTTGATCGCTAACAGTAAATACGCCATCGATAAGGCAACGGCAATATATTCCCAATGCGACATGGCAGTAAAGCCTGAGAAGGTTTCGCTCAAAAATTCCATAACACGCGCTACTTTAGGGTTTAGTCTTCGCTAGGCGACAAGTCACCATGTAAGAATTTACAGACGAAAATAGCTTTACCAAACTCTTCATAAGAACGTTTGATTTCAGTATTAAGTACAGACATCACTAAATCATAGTCGCCAAAAATCTGAGTAGATAAGGTGTTGGTGATCACTTTAAGCCCTTCATAACTGTTTACACGGTCAATAAAACCTTTGATAAACGGAATGTAGTCTTGATGTAGTGGGTACTTACTGATCTCTACTGAAAGTTTCATTATGATTTACCGAGTCTTTGAAAAGTATTGCATTGTAACCCGCTTATACTAACAAGTCATGGCTATGGTTATTTTTTAGTGTAAAATCAGCCCCGATAAACATTGAGGATTCATTATGGCACGCCGCATCACTTACAAATTTAAAAACCAGCCTCGCGAAATCAATTTTGCAAAAGATAAATACCGCGATATGTATCATGCTATTGCTGCGGCTGAAGGCATTGATTTAACCAATTATTTAAAGATGGAACAGCAAGTCGAAATGACTTCAAAAGGCTCTGCAGCAGTACGTAACTTTCGTGACCAAGAGTTTGCACGAATGGGATTCAGTGACGTGTATTTTATTAAAGAGTAACAAAGTTACTCTTGATACTCGTAGCTTACACGTGGGGTGATATTACACAGTAACTCGTAAGGAATGGTTGTTGCGCATTGGGCAATCTCTTCAACGGGTAGCTCAGGCCCCCACATAATCACCTCATCACCAACTTTGATGTTGTCGCGGTTATCACCAATATCCACCGTGATCATATCCATCGCGACACTGCCAACAATACCATAGCGTTGTGATTTGATAACCACAGGTGTGCCCTGCTCGGCATGGCGTGGATAACCATCCCCATAGCCCATCGCAACCACCGCAAGCTTAGTCGGTTTATCGCTGTGCCAGCGTCCACCATAGCCAACACACTGATCGGCATCGACATCGCGTATAGCGATAACTCGCGTTGTTAAACGCATAACAGGCTCTAGTCCGTGCTGTTGCCCTACACCATTAAGCATTGGCGATACGCCATACAGCATCAAGCCAGGGCGCACCCACTTACCATGGCCTTTTGGCCAAGCAATAATGCCAGCAGAATTTGCAAGGCAATGCTGTTCACTTTTGCCATCTGCCAGTGAGTCAAATAAGGCAATTTGCTGAGCAGTCTTTTCATCATTGATGTCGTCGGCGCACGAAAAGTGCGTCATTAATTTAATGTCATCACGGGCATTTGGGCTTGCTTTTAACCGACTGTAGAAAGACTCAAATTGTGATGGCGCAATACCCAATCGATGCATACCCGTATTCACCTTTAACCAACACGCAATTGGTGCATCAAGGCTTGTATTTTCAAGCGTTGCGAGCTGATTTTCATCGTGAATAATGGTTTGAAAGTTATTGGCAAGCAAGATAGGTAAATCATCTTTATGAAAAAAACCTTCAAGTAATACAATCGGTTTTGTCAGCCCACCTGCTCGTAGCGCTAACGCTTCGTCTATTCGCGCAACCGCAAATGCATCCGCATCATTTAAGTATTGAGCAATTTTAACTAAGCCATGGCCATAAGCATTGGCTTTAAGCACCGCCATTACTTTGCAACCAGGCGCAAAGCGCTTCACTTGCGCTAAATTATGAGCAAGTGCTTGTAGGTTGATTTCGGCAATGGCTAAGCGCATTAGTATTCGTCGTCCATGGCTGGACCCGCGTAGTTATCAAAACGCGAGAATTGACCTTGGAAGGTTAAACGTACTTTACCGATTGGGCCGTTACGTTGTTTACCTATGATGATTTCGGCCACACCTTTTTCGGTACTGTCTTCGTTATAGACTTCATCACGGTAAATAAACATGATTAAGTCGGCATCCTGCTCGATTGAGCCTGATTCACGTAAGTCGGAGTTGATTGGGCGTTTATCGGCACGTTGCTCTAGGGTACGGTTAAGCTGCGATAGTGCAATGACCGGACATTGCAGTTCTTTTGCCAGTGCTTTTAATGAACGAGAGATTTCAGCAATCTCTAAGGTACGGTTGTCCGACAAGCTTGGCACACGCATTAACTGCAAGTAGTCGACCATGATCATACTAATACCGCCATGGTCGCGGGCAATACGACGTGCACGTGAACGCACATCTGTTGGTGTTAGGCCCGATGCATCATCAACATACATCTTACCTTTTTCCATCAACAAGCCCATGGTTGACGACAGACGCGCCCAATCGTCATCATCTAGCTGACCGGTACGAACTTTAGTTTGGTTAATACGACCTAGCGATGCCAGCATCCTCATCATGATTTGTTCTGAAGGCATCTCTAATGAGTAAATAAGTACAGGCTTATCTTGCGTCATGGCGGCGTGCTCGGCTAAGTTCATCGCAAAGGTTGTTTTACCCATCGATGGACGTGCTGCCACAATGATAAGGTCAGAAGGCTGCATACCCGCCGTCATTTTATCTAGGTCAGCATAGCCGGTACTTACACCTGTCACACCATCTTGTGGCGACTGATAAAGCTCTTCAATCTTATCAACGGTTTTTTCTAAGATACTGTGTAAGTTTTGTGGGCCTTCGGTGCTTTTACTACGCTGCTCAGCAATTTTGAATACTTTACTTTCAGCAAAATCGAGCAGGTCATGACTGGTACGCCCTTCTGGGCTAAAACCAGCTTCTGCAATTTCGTTCGCAACACCGATCATTTCACGAATAACAGCACGCTCTCGCACGATATTCGCGTAGGCATCAATGTTCGCCGCACTTGGCGTGTTCTTAGCAATTTCAGCTAGATAGGCGAAACCACCAACACTACTTAACTGATTGTTTTTCTCTAAGCTCTCAGAAATAGTGATCAAATCGATTGGATCACCGCCTTCAGCAAGACTAACCATAGCCTCAAAAATCAGCTTATGAGTTCGGGTATAAAAATCCTGCGCAACCACTAACTCAGCAACTCGGTCAAACGCTTGATTATCAAGCATTAAACCACCTAAAACAGATTGCTCAGCTTCTATTGAATGGGGAGGGACTTTTAACGTATCGACTTGCTTATCTGGTTTGGCCATAACATCACAAAACTAAAATTGAATGGCTCTATTCTATCTACTTGCTAAGGCTGTGCAAATAGTTAATACCAATCGACTTAAATATTTGGTCATTCTAGCGTGCTAAATAAAGCGCTAAATGCGTTAGAAATGTCTAAAGTAGAGTAACTACATGTCAAAATTTCTGCCTTGTTATCACTTCATTTATCTGTCGCTATTTAAGACCAACAACTTAACACGATTGGTATAAGCGGGAAGTCCTCCCGCTTTATTGTAATTGAGTGAAATATTGTAATTGAGTGAACTCTAATCGTTATTTCTGTTTACGAAGTTCAATACGTCCGCTAATGGTATCCATTTCTATATCAGCATCCCCACCGTTAATACTAAATTCTAAGTCGCTAGATGGGCCGTATTTCGCCTTCGTTGCTCTGTCATCACTCAGCTCATTAACGATTTTACCGTTAGCGTGAGCTTCAATTTCAAACTTTGCCGATACATCTGCAGGGAAGTAAAACTCTGCATCACCACTGACTGATTCAAAACGAATATTGGCATCTGCTAGTAACTTGTTGATGTGAACTTCTGCTTCACCATTTACGGTATTGATGCGCAGCTTTTTAATTGCATCAAATGCAAAGTCGATATCACCGTTTACGTTTTCAAGACGCACATCTTGTGCTTTGGTTTTTGACTTAATGTCGCCATTCACTGCAGTAAAGCGTAAAGCACCTTGCGAGTTTTTATCGTTAATTTCACCATTGACTGTTTCAAAGCGAATATCACCGTTTAAATCATGAGCATTCACATCACCATTAACCGTTTCAAAGCTCATGTTGCCGCGAATATCTTGCACTGTGATATCACCATTGACGGTATCAATCTCTGCGCCTGCTTCAAGCTCTTTAGCACTAACTGTGACATTCACCCCAGCAAATTCAAGCTCACTGCTTTTTGGCATGTAAATGGTTAAACGAGAGCCGTCACCGCTATTCCAGCCACCTAAATTTCGCGGCATTTTTACGATAAATTCAACACGGCTGCCTTCAACCTCTAAACGATAACCTTGTGCTTTATCGTCAAGCTCACCTTCGATTTTAAGTTGTGGTTTATCCCACCCTTCAATGCGTACATCACCACGTTGGTTTTCAATAAAAATGCGTTTATTGGCAGGTACATCAATTTGTTCATTAATGGTTTGTCCTGCCATTGCCATCAGTGGCAGTAATCCTAAAGTTAAGGCTAGTAATTTCATAATTGTCACTCCTAAATCGTTTGCCACTTCGGTGCATGCACCTTGTTAATTAAGTCCAGTTGTTGCTGATAAACCTGCGACAGCATTTGTAATAAAGCTGGGTTTTCAGGTTCATTCTCAAGTGCTTGCTTTATGGCACTTTCGGCTTCTTCTAACTCTTTTAGTTGTTGCTGCCAGTTATCGGTTAACGCAGGTTGATTTTGATACTGCACCAACAAACCTTGCTTTTGCTTGGTAAAATAATCGCTCATTGCCATCATGCTATTTGGCTCACCTTGGCCAACAAAAAGCTGTACGGTCAATAGTGCGGCAATACAACAAGCGGCAACTGCAGCGAGTTTATTCCAGCCATGGTTTGGCTTATCAGCTTGCTCTGGTTGCCCTGTTGCAATTGCTCGCTCAACACCGGGCCAGAGATCTTTGTCTGGGCTAATATCTTGCTTATGGTTAAGCGAGTCATTTAAAAATTGTTCAAATTCTGGCTTACTCATTTTCATACCACTCTTTTAATAACTGCCTTGCACGGTGAAATTGCGATTTACTTGAACCGACCGCCATATCAAGCATGCTTGCTATCTCTTCATGGCGATAACCTTCAATTGCATGGAGTACAAACACCATACGTGCTCGCTCAGGTAGTCTCAGTACTAATTTGTCGAGGCCGTTAAAGCCATCGCAATCTGCTGCGCTTTGCTCATCCATACCGCTTTGTTCAAAACTCACTACTTTTTGAAACCAGCTTTTATGTTTGCGAATGTAGCTAATCGCAATATTGCTGGTAACACTATGTAACCAAGTCGAAAATTGTGAGCGTCCATCAAAGTTAGCGATTTTATGCCACAACTGTACAAACACTTCTTGTGTTGCATCTTCGGCGTGCTCTTTGTCTGCAAGTAATCGCAAACAAAGGCTATAAACCCGCTTCACATGCAACTCATAAAGTGTTGCATAGGCAGCTTGATCACCACTTTTTACGCGCTCTATCAAGGCATGCTCACTTTGCTGGGCAAACGCTTGTTCTGCATCTATCAACATCCTGGATGTTGTCCTTTATGATTATTGTTGTGAATTTAGTGTATTAGACGTAAGGAGGGATTCAAAAGGTTTAAATGAAATTAATTTTTTTTGTGTAAGCTACAAATAATTGAGCTTACACAATTTTATTTGGGGCTTTGCGTTATTCGGCAGGTGATGCTTCGCTTTCTTCTTCAGTTGTTTCTGCGGTTTTGTAGCTCCAACCTAAAAATACGATGCGTGCCGAAGAAGCAGGCGTGCCGCCATTTTGTACTTGTAATAAACCTGCATCATAGTGAGCGCCACTGCCCCCTGATGCAGTAATTGTTGAGCCACGTACACTACCAAACAGCTCGCCACTGCCCGATAGCTTCACTGTTGTCAAAGGGGCATAAATAGCCGCATATAAATTCGCAGCACCACTAAATTGCACGCCATTTACACCATTAAATGATGAATAAAATGATAACGACGGATGGCCACTGGTGGTTAATCCTTCCTGCTCAGTAATGACTTTTGCGCCTGCACCAATATTTACTTTTCCGGTTAATAACACTGTTAAGCTACTGTCTTTTTTGATTGTTAAGCTGGTATCCCCTTCCATCGAAAAGTCGCCATCAATCAGTAAAATAACATCACCACCAGAAACTTCCATTTTGCCGTCACTGGTCATTTTGAGCCTATCAAGTGCAAAGATATACTCTTTACTGTTACTGCCATTAGCTTGGTTTTGCGCTTTAGAGTTAAACAAGAAAACATCGGCAAGGCTTGGCAAAATAACTTGGCTACCACCGCTACTAAAAAAGCCCTTTTCAGTATTAAGTTTAAATTGTTGCGTAGGACCAATCGAAACAGAACTATAACTGCTCACTTGGTCTGTGATGTCTGTCATTTTCTCTGGCAAAATTAACGGGTCGCAGCTGGTGTCTGGATTAGTTGGGTCATAATCAGGGGCTGTTGGGTCAGCAACAGTTATCGGCTCAACATTCGGGTTTACATTAAACTTGCTATCACTGTAGTGCACACCATCTTGTTGATTATTGTAGGTGTCTTTAAAATCGCCTGAGCCGCCATACATAATATCCAGCGCTTCGTCTTGGCTATTAGTGATGAATGTTGACCACTGCATTTTTGCATCACCATTCGCTCGCACAACCCCCGAAACAGTTCCGCCACGATGGGTATAATAACCTCGGCTATAAACATTACCGTCAACACGTAAACCACTGCCAGGAGAAATATAAACACCGGTATTTGAATGGATATTACCAATAATTGGTGATGAACCATTTAAGTAGATAACCCCGGTCGCTTTTACATCGCCCTTTATCGGTGAATGACCCGATAGCACCACATCTGAATCACCAGCAATCGTTGAAACATCACCATCATTCGACTTGGTTTCTTCGTAGGTGCCTTTGCTCGAATCATAGCTGTCGATACTACCACTACCCGACAAGTTAACCCCTTTACAGCCCACCATCGCATTAGTGAAAATAGAGCTGCCTTTCGCGCCTTGTACTGCAAAACGGGCGACTAAGCTACTTTGTGCGTCACCATCAAATCGTTGCCCTAAGCTTGCAATTTCAAGCTCACCGGCAGCATTTTGACTTAAACTGGCATTAAAAATGGCATCATCAGCGATAACACCAGAGCCCGATGCATTACTGGTTTTACTGATCAAATCTTCAACCGCTAATACACCTTCATCATTCAAGGTTTGTTGCAATAACTTAGCTTGTTCAAACACACCTTTTTCAGCCATTAAACGACTGTTTAATTTCTTTTGAAAGTTACCACTTAAGCGTTCTTGAACAACGTTTTCACGTAGCGAGCTAAGCACCACGATGCTGGCCATACTGGTTAAGATCAACACTGTAATTAAGGTGAAACCATTTTGCTTGTTATACACTGCCAGCTCCGTATGCTTTGACTAATATTGCATTAGTTAACGCAATATCAATGTTAATACCATTACCGAACTGAGCAGGTAAATCATTTGGCTTTACAGTAACGGTTACAAGCTCCCCGGCGATATCAAATGACAAAGCTTCGATTCCTGTCAGTAATCGCTCTGAGGCAGCACCATCGAGTGAACACATTAAGTTGCTACCATTTAAGCTATATACTTCAACCACCTGCGCAGTTGTTGCAGAGCCATCACAGGCAATGACACCACTTGGCTGAGTAATAGTAATCGTGCTTTTATCTGCACTGATGGTGGGTGTTAGTTGTGTTTGCTTTATGCTGCGGTTGAATACTTTACTGGTATAGCGAATCACTTCTTGAGCGTTTTCAAGCTCTTTACTTACTTCAATCGTGCTTTTTATCGCCGAGTAAGACAAGCTCACCCCAGCTAATAAAAAAGCGCCTGCTGCCAGTGCCACCATCAGTTCAACTAAGGTAAAACCCTGAGCGCCTTTATTCATGAGCATACCGCCGTTAAATCAGGGAAACTGGCATTTAGACTAATTTGATTTTCTGCATTGTCTGTCATGCGCTTATCGACCCAAGCCACATTAACTTGCATATCATCACTGTAAGTAGCTGGGATCGTCAGTTGATAATCACTCACTTGTGGCGCGAGCGAAGCTCTAAATGTCGCGTCTTGAAAAAGTGCGGTATTGGTTTTTTGAATTTCACAAATGCGCGGCCACAAACGCTCTATAGTATTTTGTCCTTGAATAAGTGACACGGTGTAATTAAAGCTATTGGTTGCATATTGTAGCGATTTTAGCTGCGCTGCCGCCAAGCCTAATAATGCGATGCCAGCGATCACCACTGAAATCATCACTTCTAATAATGAAAAGCCTGCCTGCTTATTCATGCACATCCTCGCTGTGAATTTTCTACTAACCAGTTTTGGCCACTTTTAAGCACACACATCACGTAATCTGTGGTATTTGTGTGCTCATCTTTCACTATAATTTCAGCTTGTTTATCAACTTCGCCACTGGCACTAATGGCCAATGCGACTAAGTTGACGGTAACTCCGCTTTTTGTGACCGAAAATTCTTTTAAAACTGTGTCTACCCCGCCCTCGTTGAGGGTCACTTGCCAGCTATTATTACTGACAACTAGGTTAATAGGTTTGTCGCGTTTGACTGCTTCACTGCGTGCAAATTTATAGGCGCTATTTAATTGATTTGCAGTTGTTACCACGCGATCTTGCAAAATTTGTTGGCTAAAAGACGGAAAAGCAAGGGCTGCCAAAATGCCAATAACACTCAGCACAACCATTAACTCAATTAAGGTAAACCCTGCAATTCGACGCAATTGTGTTACTCCCAGCAATCACTAAACGAAGCGCTATAACTACCATCATGTTTAACGGTTAAGTCACCACAGCGATCACTTGCTTGCGCCGAACCCGATTTAGGAGCTGCTTTTAAACTGTAGCCACGATTTTTAAAATCGCTTACAGCACCTGATACTTTATCTGTCGCTGTGTAGGTAAAGGTATAATAGTCGGTATTTTGGGTTACGAATGCATTAGGATAGCCGCCATTTCGTGAATAAATACGTTCGAGACTGGCGCTGTATTGCAGTAACTCTTGTTGAATATCAGCACGGCGACTACGTTGCATGTGCTCAGTGTAAGCAGGTAGTGCTACGCTATACAGAATCCCTAAAATAGCGATCACGATAAGAATTTCTACTAATGTAAATCCTGTTTGTTTACCCATTCCATGTGGTACTAATGCACTTTTCAACCTCAACCCCTTAATACTTTTTAACCAGCACAATATAAATGACAGCGTTGTCAGTGTCAATTTTAACCAATTTACTTTTACTCATTCGATTATACTAATAAGAACAAGAAAATTAAGAAAAAAGAACGTATGTTTTTAAAATAGGTAAGATTATAGG